>CANFJA010000010.1 GCA_947447235.1 Comamonadaceae bacterium | reverse complement strand
TCATGGCGGGACTCCGTCTGTTTAAAAAGCAAGGTGAGAAGTGTGACGTGATTGCCCGACCCACGCCTGTGCTTGCAGTACCGCAGGTGACATACCAAGGCCTTTTTTGACTCTGATTGAATACAGAAATAGGACGATTGGGCTAGTAATGGCTGTTTGCAGGCTCGAATTCGACTTCAATGTATACAATGCCGCGCCATGAACCATGTGTCCACCACAACTGCTGCAACGCTCTTGGTGCCCCAAGAAGAGGGGGGGTCTCAGGCTGTCAAAGTGCAACTCAAATTGCGCGACATGATTTTGGCTGGCGAGTTGAACGCCGGCGCGCGCATCACCGAATTGGCGGTGGCTGAGCGTTTGGGCGTGTCTCGCACGCCCATCCGTGCGGCTTTGATGCGACTCGAGCAAGAAGGGTTGTTGCAGGCTTGGCCCAGTGGCGGCTATGCGGTCCGCACGTTTTCTGAACGAGATGCGGCGGACGCCATTGAATTGCGCGGTGCGATGGAAGGCTTGGCAGCCCTGTGGGCAGCCCAACGCGGTGCCGACCCTGAGGCGATGGCTCAAGCGCAGGCGTGTTTGGATCGGATTGACACGGTGCTTGAGCCCTCTCAACTGACCGACGAAGGTTTTTCAAGTTACGTGTTGCTCAATAGCAAGTTTCATCACATTTTGGCCGACATGTGCGGCAGCGAATTTTTACGCCCTGAACTCGACCGGGTGGCCAGCATGCCGTTTGCCTCTCCCTCGGGTTTTGTGCTGGCGCAGGCCAACAGTCCGCAAGCCCGTGACATGTTGATCGTGGCCCAGGATCAGCACCGTCAGGTGCTCGATGCCATTGCCTGCCGCGAAGGTGCGCGGGCCGAGGCCATCATGCGTGAACATTCCCGCTTGGCGCAGCGCAATTTGCGCGATGCCATGCACAGTCCCGATTCGGTACCTGGTGGACGCTTGATCCGCCGGCCGCATTGATTTTTCTTACCCACTCACTAACAGGAGACTCTCATGCACAACCCTAAACGTTTTTTCTTGAGCACCGTGACGGCTGCCACCCTGGTGGCGTGTGTTGGCAGCGCCATGGCGCAAGAGAAGTTCAAGATCGGCTTGATCTTGCCCATGACCGGGCCTTTTGCCTCGACCGGTAAACAAATTGAAGCGGCAGCCCGCTTGTACATCGCGCAAAACGGCGACATGGTGGCGGGTAAAAAGGTGGAGTTGATCGTCAAGGACGACACCAGCGCACCCGATGTGACCAAGCGCATTGCGCAAGAGATGGTGGTCAATGACAAGGTGAATGTGCTGGCCGGTTTTGGCTTGACGCCTCTGGCCTTGGCCACGGCACCGATTGCCACCCAATCCAAAACCCCGCTGGTGGTGATGGCTGCGGCCACATCCAGCATCACCGAAGCCTCGCCTTACATCGTGCGCACCAGCTTCACCGTGCCTCAGGCGGCCGTGGCCTTGGCCGATTGGGCGCCCAACAACAACATCCAAAAGGTGGTGACCCTGGTGTCCGATTTCGGCCCAGGCATTGATGCGGAAAAGTTTTTCAAAGACCGCCTGACGTTGAACGGCGGTCAAGTGATCGAAACCTTGCGCGTGCCGTTGCGCAACCCTGACTTCGCGCCTTTCTTGCAAAAAGTGCGCGACCTCAAGCCCGATGCCTTGTTTGCCTTTGTGCCCTCCGGCGCAGGTTCTGCGTTGATGAAGCAGTTTGCTGAGCGTGGCATGGACAAGGCGGGCATCAAGATGATCGGCACCGGTGACATCACCGACGACGACATCCTCAACAGCATGGGCGATGTGGCCTTGGGCGTGGTCACCTCGCACCACTACTCGGCGTCACACAACTCGCCGTTGAACAAGAAGTTTGTGGCTGCTTTTGAGAAAGCCAACAACGGCTTGCGTCCCAACTTCATGGCGGTGGGCGGCTACGACGGCATGCGCGTGATTTACGAAGCGGCCAAAGCCACCAAGGCGGGTTCAGGCGAGGCCTTGCTCAACGCCATGAAAGGGCAAATTTTTGAGAGCCCACGCGGCCCCATGTTCATCGACGCGCAAACCCGTGACGCGGTGCACAACATCTACATCCGCAAGGTGGAGAAGGTCAACGGTCAGCTCTACAACCAAGAGTTTTCGACCCTCAAAGACGTCAAAGACCCAGGAAAAGCCAAGTGACCATTCTGTTTGACGGCATTGCCTACGGCATGCTGCTGTTTATTTTGGCCGTCGGCCTGTCGGTGACGATGGGCTTGATGAACTTCATCAACCTCGCGCACGGGGCGTTTGCCATGGCGGGCGGTTACCTCACGGTGGTGCTGATGCAGCACTACGACGTGCCCTTCTTGGCGTGCTTGCCGCTGGCTTTTGTCGGCACGGCCTTGCTGGGCGCGGTGCTGGAACGCACGCTGTATCGCCCTATGTACAGCAAGCCACATTTGGACCAGGTGTTGTTCTCCATCGGCTTGGCCTTCATGGCGGTGTCGCTGGTGGACTTCTTCATTGGTTCGCAGCAGCAAATCATTCAGCTGCCGGAGTGGCTCAAAGGCCGCACCGAGTTGTGGGACGGCGCCTTGGGCATGGGCCACTACCGCTTGTTCATCATCGCCGTGTGTGCGGCGCTGACGCTGGGTTTGCAGTATGTGCTGTCGGCCACCCGATTTGGCAGCCGCTTGCGCGCCAGCGTGGACGATTCGCGGGTGGCCGCCGGTCTGGGCATCAATGTGAACGTGGTGTTTGCGGCCACCTTTGCAGTGGGCTCGGGGCTGGCCGGTTTGGGCGGTGCTTTGGGGGCTGAGGTGTTGGGCCTGGACCCCACGTTCCCGCTCAAGTTCATGGTGTATTTCTTGATCGTGGTGGCGGTGGGTGGCACCTCGTCGATCACCGGTCCTTTGCTGGCTGCGCTGTTGCTGGGCATTGCCGATGTGGCGGGCAAGTATTACGTGCCCAAGTTGGGCGCATTCATTGTGTATTCCTTGATGCTGGTGATTCTGATTTGGCGTCCCCAGGGTTTGTTTGTTCGCCAAGGAGGCAAATGATGACCGCACGTGACGCTTTGTTGCACTCGGCACGCTTCAAGGCGTGGGAGCCGCTGTTTTGGGCGGCGGCGTTTGTGGCGCCTTGGGTCTTTTCACAGCATGCCTTGATCTTGAACGAGATCGCCATCGTGGCCTTGTTTGGTGTGTCGCTCGATTTGGTGTTGGGCTATGCAGGCATCGTGTCGCTGGGGCATGCGGCCTTTTTGGGTTTTGGCGCTTACACCGCAGCCTTGTTTGCCAAGCTGGTGATGCCTGACCCCTTGGTGGGTTTGCTGGTGGGCACCTTGGCCGCAACGGGCTTGGGCGCTTTGTGCGCGATGACGATTTTGCGGGGCAGCGACTTGACCCGCTTGATGGTGACGCTGGGCATGGCCTTGATTTTGTTAGAGCTGGCCAACAAGCTGGACTGGTTGACGGGTGGTGCCGATGGCTTGCAGGGCGTGGTGCTTGGGCCTGTGCTCGGTCGTTTTGAGTTTGATTTGATGGGTCAAACCGCCGCTTGGTATTCGCTGACGGTGCTGTTGCTGCTGTTTGTTTTGGCGCGCCGTTTGATTCATTCGCCTTGGGGTGCCACGTTGATGGCCGTACGCGACAACCCCTTACGCGCCATGGCGATTGGCATCCACGTGCATGCCCGCTTGGCGGTGGTCTACACGATTGCCGCAGGCATGGCGGGTGCGGCGGGCGCCTTGATGGCGCAGACCACCGGCTTTGCCTCGCTGGATGTGTTCTCACTGGAGCGTTCGGCCGACGTGATGTTGATGTTGGTGATTGGCGGCGTGGGCTGGCTTTATGGGGGGGTGATGGGCGCGGTTGTGTTCAAGCTCATGCACGACGTGATCTCGAGCATCACGCCGCAGTACTGGACGTTTTGGATTGGTTTGTTCTTGGTGGTGCTGGTCTTGGTTGGGCGTGAGCGCTTGATTCGCCCATGGACCTGGTTTGCCAAGAAAGGCGGTGCGGCATGAGCAGGCAAGAGATCGTCTTGAAAACCGAGGGTTTGGTGAAACGCTTTGGCGGTATCACCGCTACCGACCACGTGAACCTGAGTGTGACCCGTGGTGCGCGCCACGCCTTGATTGGACCCAACGGCGCGGGCAAGACCACCTTGATCAACCTGATGACCGGTGTGTTGCCCGCCACGCAGGGACGTATCTCTTTGGAAGGTCAAGACATCACCCACTTGGCACCGCACCAGCGGGTGCGCCGTGGCATGGTGCGGACGTTTCAGATCAACCAACTCTTCAACAGCATGACGCCCTTGGAGACTTTGGCCATGGTGGTGTCGCAGCAGCGTGGCTTGGGCAACCGCTGGTGGCAGGTGCTGGGCAGCAACGGCGCGGTGGTGGCGCGTTGTGAGGAGTTGCTCGCCTTGTTCCGCCTGACCGAGGTGATGAACCAGCGCACCGAGCATTTGGCTTATGGCAAACGCCGTTTGTTGGAGATGGCGATTGCTTTGGCCTGTGAGCCACGCGTGTTGTTGCTCGATGAACCGGTGGCCGGTGTGCCCGCTGGCGAGCGCGAGGAACTGCTGCAAACCGTGGCGGCTTTGCCCAGCGACGTGTCGGTGCTGTTGATTGAGCACGACATGGACTTGGTGTTTGGCTTTGCCCACCGCATCACGGTGTTGGTCAATGGCGCGGTCTTGACCGAAGGCACGCCGCAAGAGATTGCCAACGACACCCAAGTCAAAGAGGTCTATTTGGGCCACGGGGAGAGTGCGCATGTCTGATTTGTTGCAAGTTGAAAACTTGAGCGCCGGTTACGGCGAGGCCGTGGTGTTGACCGATGTGAGTTTGTCCCTGGCCGAAGGGGAAACCTTGGCACTGCTCGGGCGCAACGGCACGGGCAAGACCACCCTGATGGACACCTTGGCCGGTGCCACCCGCCAGCACGGGGGACGCATTGTGTTGGGCGGGCAGTCTTTGAATGGCTTGGCCTCACATCAGCGGGCCAATGCCGGGATTGGCTGGGTGCCCCAAGAGCGTTGCATTTTCAAGTCCCTCACGGTGCACGAGAACCTCACTGCTGTGGCACGCCAAGGTCGACTCGGGCGCAGCGCGCAGATTTGGACGCCAGAGCGTGTCTACCAAATGTTCCCGCGCTTGGCTGAGCGCAAAACCAATTTAGGGACCCAGTTGTCGGGAGGCGAGCAGCAAATGCTGGCGGTGGGTCGTGCCTTGGTGCTCAACCCTTGCTTGTTGCTGCTGGACGAGCCACTGGAGGGCTTGGCGCCCATCATCGTGGAGGAGTTGTTGCGTGCGATTGCGCGCATCACACGCGAAGAGGGCCTGTCGGCCATCATCGTGGAGCAGCACCCCCAAGCTATTTTGGCCATCAGCCACCGCGCGGTGGTGCTCGACCATGGCACGGTGGTGCACAGCGCAAGCGCTGCGAGTTTGCGTGACCAACCCGAGTTGTTGGACCAGTTGCTTGGCGTGGCCCGTGCTGGGGCCCAGGCCGTTGTTGAAGACCCGATACAAGAGACGAGGTGTTGAGATGTTTTTGAAAAATACGTGGTATGTGGCTTGTTCTGCAGATGAACTGAAAGACAAACCTTTGGGCCGCAAGATTTGTGGCGAAAGCATGGTGTTTTACCGTGGAGAGGGCGGCAAAGTCAGTGCTTTGGAAGATTTTTGCCCGCACCGTGGCGCCCCTTTGTCGTTGGGTTTCGTGCGCGAAGGCCAACTGGTGTGTGGCTACCACGGATTGGAAATGGGCTGCAACGGCAAGACCGTGGCCATGCCAGGACAACGCGTGCGAGGGTTTCCGGCCATTCGCAGCTTTGCGGTGGTGGAGCGTTATGGTTTTGTGTGGGTGTGGCCGGGTGACGTCAGCGTGGCCGATGAGAGCCAGATGCCTGTGTTCGAGTTTTTTGACAACCCCGCCTGGGCCTATGGCGGTGGGCTGTATCACATTGGGTGCGACTACCGCTTGATGATTGACAACCTGATGGACTTGACGCACGAGACCTATGTGCATGCCAACAGCATTGGCCAAAAAGAGATCGACGAAGTGCCATGCACCACCAAAACCGATGGCGACTTGGTGGTGACCAGCCGTTTCATGGAGGGCATTTCTGCGCCGCCGTTTTGGAAGATGGCGCTGCGCGGCAACGACCTGCCCGACGACCAGCCGGTGGACCGCTGGCAAATTTGCCGCTTCACGCCACCCAGCCACGTGATGATTGAAGTGGGCGTGGCCCTGGCGGGCAAGGGCGGATACGACGCGCCCGAAGCGTTCAAAGCGTCGAGCGTGGTGGTGGATTTCATCACCCCCGAAACCGAGACCTCGATTTGGTACCACTGGGGCATGGCCCGCAAGTTCAAGCCCAACGATGCCGCATTGACCGCCAACATCCGTGAGGGCCAAGGCAAGATTTTTGGCGAAGATTTGGAGATGCTGCAGCTGCAGCAAAAAAATCTGCTGGCCTATCCGACTCGTGAATTGCTCAAACTCAACATCGATGCGGGTGGTGTGCAGTCGCGCCGCGTGTTGGAGCGTTTGATCGCACAAGAGCACGGCGTGGCTGTTGAAGGCGCCTTATGACCGTTGAAACTTTGAAGGTGCGCGTGGCGCGCAAGCGCGACGAAGCGGATGGCATTTGTTCCTTGGTGTTGCTGCCTGTAGCGGGCAGTGTGTTGCCGCCCTTTACCGCGGGTGCGCACATTGATCTGCACCTGGGGCAGGGGTTGGTGCGTCAGTATTCTTTGTGCAATCCGCCCAGTGATGCGCAGCAATACGTGGTTGCCGTGTTGCGCGACCCTGCCTCACGGGGCGGTTCGCAGGCTGTGCATGAGCAGGTGAAGGAAGGCCAAGAGCTGGAGATCAGTGCGCCCAAAAACCACTTTCCTTTGGCCGCAGATGGCAAGCAGCACCTGTTGTTGGCCGGTGGCATTGGCGTGACGCCTTTGATGGCGATGGCCGAGCAGTTGTCGGCCGATGGCGCTGACTTTGCCTTGCATTACTTTGCGCGTTCAGCAAGCAAGGCTGCCTTTGCCGACCGCTTTGCGGACTCAGCGTTTGCGTCTCGCGTGCACACCCATTGGGACGATGCCCCCCAGGTTCCACCGGTGAGCTTGGCGACCCTGATTGGGCAGCCACAAGCCGGTCAGCACTTGTATGTGTGTGGACCCAAGGGCTTCATGGACGCGGTGTTGGCCACGGCGCGGGCGCAGACTTGGCCGGAGGATCAATTGCACTTTGAATTTTTTGGTGGCCAGGTGGTGCATGACGCGTCGGCCGCAACGTTCACGGTCAAATTGGCCAGCTCTGGACTGCAAATTCAGGTGGGCCCCGAACAAACCGTGGTTCAAGCCCTGCACAAGGCGGGTGTGGATGTGCCCATTGCTTGCGAGCAAGGGGTCTGCGGCACTTGCCTGACGCGGGTTTTGTCGGGTGTTCCAGACCACAAAGATCTGTATCTGACCCCTGAAGAGCAGGCTGTCAATGACCAATTTACGCCGTGTTGCTCACGCGCCAAGACAGCCGTGTTGGTTTTGGATTTGTAAACAACCACCGTCTATTTTTAGGAAACGCTTTCAAAAATGGGCCTAAGTCATTGGCATGAATCACTTTTATTTTTTCCAATAAACAACAAAAACTGGTGTTTTTCTAGGTTTTGTTGGTTTAATGGTTAAAATTGGATGAAGGAGTTTTTATGTCCAATCAATCTGATTCGCTCGAAAGTGTTGTTATTGGTGACGGCGTTGTCGTCAAAGGTACCTTTACTGTCCCTTCCAAAGCCATCATCAACGGCGTGATTGAAGGTGATTTAACAGCAGAAGAGGTGTTGATCGGCCCCACTGGCAAGATCACCGGTCGCGTGTCTGCCAAGGTGATTGATGTTCGCGGTCAATTGCACAACACCATCATCAGTGAAAAGAGCCTGATTGTGCGCTCTACCGGAAAGATCGCCGGCAAAGTTCAATATTCTGAAATCGAAATTGAAAAAGGTGGCGAGATTGAAGGCACCTTGAGCCAAGGTGCCAACGGTCCCGTGATCAATATGGGCGGTGCGGCACCAGCCGTCTAAGTCGCCTTTGCGCATGCTCATTCGCCGACTCATCAAAGGTGCTCGCTTGCTGCCCGGACTGGTGTCTGAGGGGTGGTCGCGTCAGTACGAAGACGCTCGCATCATCTTGGAGCAAAACGGCGATTTGCATTACCTGAACATCACCGCGCGCGTGCAGCGCATGTTGGTGCGCTCAGGGATTGTTGTGTCGGGCGCCATGCTGATTGCCATCTTCGTCTTGTTGTTCACCAGTGTGAGTTTGATGCTCAGCCGAGCCAAGTTGGAGCGGTCGCACGAAGAGGTTTACAGAGCGCTGCTCAGCAGTGCTTCTGACACCGAACAGGGCGAGACTTTGTCCTTGAACGACGAGCAAATGGTGGCCTTGGCGCAAACCATTCGCGATCGTGACATGAGCATTCGCCGTTTTGTGGACACATCCATGGTGGCCGTTTCACAAGAAAACGTGACCATGAAGTCGCAACTTGACTCCTCTGGTTTGACTGAAAAAATCATCAAGATCATCCAGCAAAATGCGGCCAACGGGGGCTTCACCTTAGAAGACGATGTCAAAGGCAACCCATTGTTGCGCGGCAAAGTGGCCGACGAATTGGTGACCAACCGATCCTTGCGTGAGGTGCTGTACGCCTTGCCAACCACGATGCCAGTGCCCAATTACAGCGTGACATCTGACTTTGGTATCAGGCGACATCCCATCACCGGTCAAACCCACTTCCACACGGGCTTAGACATGCTGAGTCAAACGGGCGACGAAAAAGTTCATCCCGTCAAACCAGGAATTGTGGTGTTGGCCCAGTATCATCAGCAATATGGCAATACGGTGGTGCTGCGTCACACCAACGGGGTTGAGTCTTTGTATGGGCACTTGGCCAATATCGATGTGAGGTTGGGCGACAAGGTGACCTCGGATTCGGTGTTGGGCAATATTGGCAGCACGGGTTCTTCTTCAACAGGCAAGCATTTGCATTTAGAAATTTTGATTGGCGGGTATCCTGTCAATCCTCAAAAAGTCATACGGACCGCACAATATGTTCAACAAATCCAAAACCAGCAGCATTAATCTCCCAAGTGAGAACGTCTCTGGGACTCAAGAGGAGACGGATGTGACCGAAGAAGTTCAAGCTGCGCCCGTGGCGCCTACTCCATTGGCGCCTCAGAGAAGCACCATGATGGACATGATCTCAACCGCGGCGTCCAAGCCTTCAATCTTGAGTGAGGGTTTTTCTTTTCGTGGAGAAATCGCGGCCAAGGGTGCAATCCATGTAGAGGGTGCTTTGAATGGTCAGATTCAAGTCGACGAACTGACGATTGGTGCGCGTGGGCAGGTCGACGGTGTCGTGACTTGTAGCAGCTTGCATATCAAAGGTAAATTTTCTGGCACGGCGACCTGCAACGAGTTGATCGTGACATCTTCTGCTTCCGTCGATGGTCACGTGGTGTACCAAACTTTGTCGGTTCAAAAAGGCGCCTCGATCAAGGGCGAACTGTTGCTGGTCAAGTGATCTCACATTACACACTGTGAGCCGCTATCTGCCATGAACATCGAAGCGCAAGAATCTGCCATCAACGGTGAATTGATCAAGTTGACGCGTGAGTCCCGTGGCTGGGCTTTGGGCGATTTGGCTACACGCTCGTGCATGTCCATCCGGCAAATTCGTCAGTTGGAAGAGGGGGGAACCAGCTCTTTCTACAGCTTGGGTGTCAAAGTCACGGCCGCCAAACGCGTTGCCTCGTTGTTGGGTTTGACCCCAGAACAAGTTTTTGAAGCCCCCAAATCGCAAGCAGATCCTCTCTCCGAGCCTGCGCCAGTGCTTGAAGTTCCATCGCAAGTCGACTCGCCTTTGATGTTGGTCTCTCCGAATGTGATGGTGTCACAAGCGGAGTCAGACGCACTGAGCGATGTGTCTTCACACCTGGATGAAGCTGTTCAACAAGCCTCTCCTTTCCTGCCTGAACTTGGCTCAGAGCATGGCGCGCAGCGGTTGACAGCGACAACTTTTGACACTGAGTCAACCCCGCATGCGATGGCGCAAGCTGATGCCCAAATCCCTGCTGAGCCGCAAAAGTCCAAGGTGTCTTTCACAGCCATTTTGTTGTTATTTGCTGCCGCTTTGGGCGTCGCTGCTGTGATGCGTCCAGAGCTTGAATCTGTGGGTGTGGAAGCTGCGCCGCCCGTTTTGGCGGTTCCCGCTGAAGAAGCCCCGCAAGCATCGCCGTCACTCACACCTGCGTCTGTCCCTGTTGCAGCGACTGAGGCAGCCAGTGTTGCGACTTCTGCGAGCATGGCCAAGCCTGCTGTGTCGATCGCCTCAGCACCAAGTCTTGCTGGTGCAGTGGCCCCCGCCAGTGCTCAACCCCGCGTTGCTGCCTCTGCTGTGTCCTTGAACCCATTGGGAGCAACTGCTGCTGTCGCATCTCAGCCGCGTGCCCCAACGGCAGCGTCAGCGGCCTCAGGCGCTGGGTCTTCGACCAAAAACCCTTGATTGCTTTGCCACGCTCAGTGGCGCTGGACTGAGACCGCGCAACAAGCCCAGGCATCGATCACTGAGAAGCGCCCAAACCCAACGCGGCCTCCCGGCTTGCAGCATTGGCCGCTTCCGAGCTTGCAGGCATAGGCCAGCCGGCCATGTGTTGGAGACATAAATTGCGCATGGCGTCTACCCAGTGCGGACTGTCGTTGAGGCAGGGGATGTAATGAAAGTCCTTGCCACCCGCCGTGTGGAAAGCCTCTTGGGCTTCTTGTGCTATTTCTTCTAAGGTTTCAAGGCAGTCGCTGGTGAAGCCAGGGCAAATCAAATCGACCCGCTCCACCCCTTGTTGCGCCATGGCGATGAGTGTGGGTTCGGTGTAAGGCTCAAGCCATTTGGCTTTGCCAAAGCGCGATTGAAACGTCACCTTGTATTGATCTTTGCGCAGGCCCAACGCCTCGCCCAACAGACGAGCCGTCTTGTAGCACTCGCAGTGGTAAGGGTCACCCAACTGGAGCGTGCGTTCTGGCACGCCATGGAAACTCATGACCAGCTGCTCGGCTTGACCGTTCACCACCCAGTGCTGGCGCACGCGATCGGCCAATGCGGTGATGTAGCCAGGGTCGTCGTGGTAATGATTGATGAAGCGAAACTCTGGCAACAAACGGGTCTGGAGTCCCCAGGTGTAGACGGCATCAAACACGCTGGCCGTGGTGGTGCCAGAGTATTGAGGATAGGCCGGTAGCAGCAAGACGCGTGTGGCGCCTTGTGCTTTGAGTGCGTCGAGTTGGCTGGGAATGTTGCGACTGCCGTAGCGCATGGCGTAGTCCACGATGATGTCTTCGCCACACAAATGGAATGCTTGTTGCAGCGCTTGGGCTTGACGTTCTGTCCAGACCTTCAGCGGCGAGCCATCTGAGGTCCATATGCTGGCGTATTTCAATGCGGACTTGGCAGGGCGCACGCGCAAGATGATGCCGTGCAAGATGGCGAGCCAAATCAGGCGGGGAATTTCCACCACGCGGTGATCCCCCAAAAACTCGGCCAGATAGGTGCGCAGCGCTTTGGCCGTAGGCGCGTCGGGTGTGCCCAGGTTGCACAACAAGACAGCGGTGCGCGGGGCTTGACCATGTGAGTAACGGGGTTCTGGAGAGAAAGCAGGTTTGATCAGCATGCTGTATTCTCGCCCAGCCATGATTGACCTTCAAAAAATTCAAGCCATCACGTTCGACCTAGACGATACGCTGTGGCCCATAGCCCCCACGATTGAACATGCTGACCGAGTGCTTGCGCGCTGGCTGGCTGCCCACGCCCCAGAAACGGCGGTGTTGACTGCCGACATGGCGATGCGACGAGAGATTCGCGGCTTGATAGACGCTCGCCATCCAGAGCGCAGTCATGATCTGAGTTTTCTTCGGCGAGAGGCGATCCGCGAGAGTTTGCGCCGGGCGGGAGAGCCAGAACATTTGGCCGAGGCGGCCTTTGAGGCTTTCTTTGCCGCACGCAATCAGGTGTTTGTGTTTGATGGGGTGGTGGAGGCCATGTCGCGATTGGCTGCACGGTATCCCTTGGTGGCTGTCTCTAACGGCAATGCCGATGTGTTTCGTACCCCCGTCGGGGTGTACTTTCAAGCCTCTGTGAGCGCACGTGACTGCGGTGTGGCCAAGCCCGATCCGCGTATCTTTGAGGCCGCTGCACAACGACTGGCTTTGCCAATCCAAGCGGTTTTGCATGTGGGAGACGATGCTGTTGCCGATGCCGAGGGTGCCCGCTCCGTTGGAATGCAGGCGGTTTGGGTCAACACCCATGGTCGCGATTGGCCACACGACTCGACTCAGCCGTTGACGGTCTCAACCATCACGCAGTTGTGTGATCACCTGCTGGCCTGAACGAACTGCCCCTTCCAGGGTGGAAGGATAAGGGCCGTGCACGTAGTCGCCACAAGCGAACAGATGCGGCGCAATGCAAGCCTCTGGCCGCACTTGGGTGGGGGTGCAAGACAGCGTGGCCCGCTTTTCTACCACCGTCTGAACAATGGCCAGCGATGACAACCCGAGTTGCTGCGCCACTTGCTGTTGGACGCGCAACGCGATGTCGTCACGTTCGCCTTGACTGTCGCTGACCACACAGGCCAACAACCCCTCTTGTTGCGTGAGCGCGCCACGGTCAAATACAAACTGTGCAGGTTGGGTCAGGTCACTGTACAACGCCAGCATCGGTTGCGTCAGGCCTTTGAAACCCGCAGCTGTGCAATGCAGATAGACCGTGGTGATGGCTGCATGCGACAAACTTGCCGCTTGCTGCGACCACAGCGGATGGGTGTTTGCGGTCAAACGTGCGGCCTCCCAAGAGGGGCAGGCCAGAACAAGGGCTTGGTTAGGACTTGTTTGGAAGGCGGAGGTTTGCAAGTCTTCGGCGGTGATGCGACGACCCAGGTGCACCTGTGCACCATGGGCTTGCAACCAGCGCAGGCAGGCATCGGGTAGCAGGGCGTTCAAGTCGGTGGTGGGTATCAACAGGTCGGCACTGCCGGGGCCGCCCAGAAGCGCATCGCGCAAAACACGCAAGAAAACCAGGGCACTGGCATTGCTGCAGGATGTGTTCAAGGCCGACAGGCACAAGGGCTCGATGAGCTGTTGCACCACTCGGGGGGTGAGCGCGCTGTGTGTGCAAAGTTGTGCCACGGTCCATCTGGCGTCGCAGCCAAAGCCACTGCGTTGCCATTGCCAGCAAGCCCCTAACACGCAGAGTTTGTCTGACCAGCTCCACCCAACTGCCAGCAGTATCCCTGCCAACACATTCCACGGCGCTGCCAAGTTGGGCAGGGCAAGTCCTTGTCCGTGAGCAAACTTCAGATTCAGGGGCACACGCATGAGCAGCGCGTCGGGTTCAAGGCCTACTGTGCGCATCAACCCCAAGGTGTCGTGGTAGGCGCCAATCAGCACGTGCTGACCGTTGTCGAGAGGATGACCTGCAAAGTGTTGTGCCAGGCTGCGTGCGCGTCCACCCGGTGCATGGGCTGTGTCATACAGGTCAACTTGCCAACCCTCTTGCACCGCCGCCACGGCAGCGGCCAGTCCAGCCCAGCCGGCGCCCACGATGCGAAGGTGTTGCATGGGCACTCAGATTTAGAAACGACCCAGTGCCTGCATCTTCCAGGCAAGCCAGAGCTTGCGCAGCGGTGTCAGCGCGACGCGCTGTTGCAGCACAGGGAAATTTTTGGCCTCGATTTCACGCAGCAAAGTGCGGTAAATGCTGGCCATCATCAACCCAGGTTTCTGCGTTTGCCAATCAATGGCGGGCAGCAGATTCAGGGCCTGGTCGTAAAGGGCATGGGCGCGTTGGGCCTGGAATTGCAAGAGCGCTTGGAAACGCTCAGAGTCCACACGGTTGAGCAGCTCGTGCGCTTTGACATCAAATTGTTGGAGCTCAGACACTGGCAGATAAATGCGTCCACGCAGTGCGTCTTCGCCCACGTCGCGGATGATGTTGGTGAGCTGAAACGCTTGGCCCAGCGTGTGGGCATAGACCGTGGTGGCTGGATCGGTTTGGCCAAAGATACGGGCCGACACTTCGCCCACCACCCCTGCGACCAAATGGCAATAGCGGGTGAGGTTGGGGTAGTCGAGGTAACGGGTTTGCGTGAGGTCCATCTCACAACCCTCAATCACCGATTGCAACATGGCTTCCTCAATGCCAAATTCTGCGCACAAAGGCCACAGCGCTTGCATCACCGGGTGCCGCGGTTTGCCGGCAAAGGCTTGATGCACCTCGTTGCGCCACCAGGACAGTTTGGTACTGGCCACGCCGGGGTCGCTCACCTCATCCACCACATCGTCTACTTCGCGGCAGAACGCGTAAAACGCAGTGATGGCCGCACGGCGTTGGGGTGGTAAAAACAAAAAAGCGTAGTAAAAACTGCTTCCCGAAGAGGCAGCCTTTTGTTGAACGTAATGTTGAGGTGTCATGACAGGTGAATTATCTCGGCTCAGTGCCTCACATGCACCAACACCGCCAAGCGATGCGAACATAGTCCATGCGTGACAGGCGCGGACGGTTTTGTTGCGCATCCAGTTTGTCGAGTATGCACAAGCCGCCTTGCAGCACAGCCCTTAGCTCCCAACCAGCACGCCCTTGGATTCGCTTGGGCAGGGGAGCGCCTTGGGTCATCAATGCGCGGGCAAAGCTCAGCTCTTGCGCCAGGGTATGGCCGGCTGGTAAATAGTCACGTCCGCGTGCCAAATCTTGAGCCCGATCTTGCCAAAAGTTGATGAGTTGCAGCGCGGTGCAAATGGCATCGCTGTGATGGATGGAGGCCTCATCTGTCACACCGTACAAATGAAGCATCAAACGACCCACGGGATTGGCAGAGCGACGGCAATAGTCGAGCAACTCCTCTCGACTGCGATAACCCTGAGCCGCGCTGGTGTAGATCACATCTTGTTCGAACGCATCCAGCAAATCAAACAAGGGTTGTGCAGGCAATTGGTATTGTTGGATGGCTTGCGACAAGGCCGCAAATAAGTCTGGCCAACGCTGGCTTTGGGCATCAGCGCCTGATAAGCATTGCCCCAAGTCATGTTTGAACTCTGACAGGTCATTCAAGCGGTGGTGAGCGGGCGCATCACCCTCATCGGCCAAGTCATCTGCTGTGCGGGCGAAGTGATAGATGGCCACGACGGCAGCGCGCAGATGGGCGGGACATAGCCAGGACGCCACTGGGAAATTTTCGTAATGATCAATGCTTGACATGGTTTGCGGTGGATTGTCGCTTGACAGGGTTAACCCAGCCGTTAAAATTACTAACCAGTCAGTCATTAAATTACGAATACTTTATGATTTGTTTTTCCTTGGGCTTTTGTCGTGCGATCACTGCATGTGTCTTGTTACTTTCTTTGATCGCATGTCATAAAGTCGAGCCACAACAAGACCCCGTGCGTGCCGTCAAGGTCATCACTGTGGGGGCGTCTGGAGCTGGCATGGGGCTTGAGTTTTCTGGTGAGATTCGCGCCCGGGTTGAGACAGGGCTTGGCTTTCGCGTAGGGGGCAAACTGATCAATCGCTCGGTCGAATTGGGTCAGCGCGTCAAAGCTGGGCAAGAACTGGCGCACCTCGATCCACAGGACTATCGCCTTGCGTCGGAGGCAACATCGGCCCAATTGCTGGTGGCCCAAACCAACCGAGACCTGGCTGCTGCAGACCTCAAGCGTTACCAAGATCTGTTCAAACAGGGTTTCATCAGCGCTGCTGAGTTAGAGCGCAGAGAAGCTGCATTCAAAGCAGCTCAAGCGCAGTGGCAACAAGCACAAGCGCAAAACGCAGTACAAGCTAACCAATCCAATTACACCCGCTTGCAGGCCGATGGCGCAGGTGTGGTCACTGCTGTCGAGGCCAATGCAGGCCAAGTATTGGCGGCCGGCCAGCCAGTGGTGAAGCTGGCGATGGATGGCCCCAGGGATGTTGTGTTTTCAGTGCCAGAGGACTTGCTTTCCACACTCAAAGTGGGGGGCATGGTGGACGTACGCTTGTGGAACAGTGGAAAGTCTTTGAAAGCCAAGTTGCGAGATGTGTCTGCCAGCGCCGACCCCGTGACGCGCACTTTCGTGGTCAAGGCCATGCTGCCCGGTGATTTGGGTCGCGATGAAGGTGATGTGGTGTTGGGCGCAACCGTCACGGTCACATTGCCCTCCGCGGCAACGTCTTCTGGCGTCTCCCGTGTGACTTTGCCCACCAGCGCATTGCGCCATGAAGGTGGTGTGACATCTGTCTGGGTGCTTGATCCTGCAAGCATGACGGTCAGCGCACAAGCGGTGGAGGTGCGCATAACAGAGGGCAATGAAGCTGTGATCAGTGCAGGACTCAAGAACGGAGACCAAGTGGTGGTCTCGGGTGTGCATGCACTCAGCCCAGGTCAAAAAGTGTCGTTGTTTCAAGCTCGCCAATGAGCCTGGGTATGAACAAATTCAATCTGTCTCAATGGGCCCTGGAACACCCCGCGCTGACCCGCTATTTGATGCTGGTGTTGATGGTGTTGGGCGTGGCTGCTTATTTTCAACTGGGCCAAGACGAAGACCCGCCATTCACTTTTCGAGCCATGGTGGTGCGAACCTATTGGCCTGGCGCCACAGCCCAGCAAGTGGCCGAACAGGTGACCGATAAGCTAGAGCGAACCCTGCAAGAGGTCCCCTATGCCGACAAGATTCGCAGCTATTCCAAGCCTGGCGAATCGCAAATCATTTTTCAGCTCAAAGATTCCTCTAAGCCAAGCGAGGTTGCGCAGGTTTGGTACACCGTGCGCAAAAAAATTGGCGACATTCGCTATACCTTGCCAGCGGGCGTGCAAGGACCTTTTTTCAATGATGAGTTTGGCGATGTGTTCGGTGTGATCTATGCGCTCGAAGCTCCAGGGTTTACGCCTGCTGAAGTCAAGCGCTTTGCCGATGATGTGCGTCAACAACTGCTGCGTGTGGCGGATGTGGCCAAGGTGGAGTTGTACGGCGTACAAGACGAGAAAATATTTGTCGAAATTCCACAAAAGCGTTTGGTGCAACTCGGTCTTGATCTTGGCGCTGTGTTGAGTCAGTTGGGCCAAGAAAATGCAATCGAAAACGCGGGCACAGTTCAAGCGCCATTAGATGTATTGCAGGTACGCATTGATGGTCAGTTTGAAACGGTGGAGCAACTGCGAGCGATGCCGATTCGTGGCAGCTCAGGCCAGCAATTGCGCTTGGGTGATATTGCCACTGTGCAGCGCGGCTACATCGATCCGCCCTCTGTCAAAGTGCATCACCAAGGCCAGTCGGTGATTGCCTTGGGGGTGTCGATGTCTAAGGGGGGCGACATCATTGCCTTGGGCAAGTCGCTGGCCATCGCCACGCGCAAGATTGAACAAAGCTTGCCGGCAGGCGTGCGCTTGGTGTCCATGCAGGACCAACCCAAAGCGGTGAAACAGTCGGTCAGTGAGTTTGTGGGCGTTTTGATTGAGGCTGTGCTGATCGTCTTGTTGGTGAGCTTTGTTTCTTTGGGATTGCACAAAGGCGGTCGTTTGGGTTGGCATGTCGACGTTCGGCCCGGTTTGGTGGTGGCCATCACCATTCCCTTGGTGCTGTCCATGACTTTTTTGGCCATGCATTATTTGGACATTGGCCTGCACAAAATTTCACTGGGGTCTTTGATCATCGCTTTGGGCTTGTTGGTGGACGACGCCATCATTGCTGTGGAGATGATGGTGCGCAAAATGGAAGAAGGCTATGACCGTGTCCGCGCGGCCACCTTTGCCTACGAAGTGACGGCCATGCCAATGTTGACAGGCACCTTGATCACCGCCGCTGGTTTTTTGCCTATTGGCATGGCCAAGTCAACGGTTGGGGAGTACACCTACGCTATTTTTGCCGTGACGGTGATTGCCTTGTTGCTGAGTTGGTGGGTGTCGGTTTTCTTTGTGCCTTATCTCGGGACCTTGCTGCTGAGAGTCAAACCGCACGCCGAGAAAGATGCCGAGCATGAGCTGTTTGATGGACCTTTTTACATGCGTTTCCGCGCCTGGGTGACGTGGTGTGTTGTCAACCGTTGGAAGGCGATTGCGATCACCGTCTTGTTGTTTGCCTTGGGGTTGGTCGGTATGGGCCGTGTGCAACAGCAATTCTTCCCAGACTCAAGTCGCCCTGAAATTCTGGTTGACCTGTGGTTTCCAGAAGGTGCATCTTTCAAACTCAATGAGTCAGTGACCCAGGCGGTTGAGCAGCGTTTGCTCAAAGAGGCGGGTGTGGAGTCGGTCAGCGCATGGATCGGTTCGGGCGTTCCGCGTTTTTATTTGCCGCTGGATCAAGTGTTTCCGCAAACCAATGTGTCCCAGCTCATCGTGGTACCCGAGGACTTGAAGCGTCGGGAGTCATTGCGCTTGGCCCTGCCTGCCATGTTGGCGCAAGAGTTCCCTGAGGCGCGTGCCCGGGTGAAGTTGTTGCCCAGCGGACCCCCTGTTGCTTACCCGGTGCAGTTCAGGGTTGTCGGACCTGATCCGGTCGCCTTGCGTCAGCATGCTGAGCAAGTCAAGGCGGTGATGCGTGCCAACCCAACGACACGAGGCGTGAACGACAACTGGAATGAATCGGTCAAGGTGATTCGCTTGGACATTGATCAGGCCAAGCTGCGTTCCTTGGGCGTGACCAGTCAGTCGTTGGCCCAAGCGGTGCGCACGCTCTTGGTCGGGTCGACCGTTGAGCAATTCCGTGAAGACAACAAGTTGATTGATATCGTGTTGCGTCAACCTCTGCAAGAGCGTGACGCCATCAGCGATTTGAACAATGCGTATGTGCCGACAGCGAGTGGACGTATGGTGGCGTTGACACAAATTGCCAAGCCAGTTTTTTCGTGGGAACCTGGGGTGATGTGGCGCGAAGGACGTGAATATGCAATCACTGTGCAGTGCGACATCATTGAAGGCCTGCAGGGCGCCACTGTGACCCAGCAGTTGCTGCCGGAGTTGCAGAAATTAGAAGTGCAATGGTCTCAATCGCAAGACGCTGGGTACCGAATTCAGGTGGCCGGTGCGGTAGAAGAAAGCGCCAAAGGGTCTAGTTCTATTTCTGCCGGCATGCCGCTGATGTTGTTCATCACCTTCACCTTGCTCATGCTGCAGCTGCAAAGCTTCAGCCGATCATTGTTGGTCTTTTTGACGGGCCCATTGGGCTTGGCTGGTGTGGCCGCTGCGCTGCTTGCGCTGGATCGTCCATTTGGGTTTGTGGCTTTGTTGGGCGTGATCGCATTGATGGGCATGATTCAGCGCAATTCAGTGATCTTGATTGACCAAATTGAACAAGACCGCGCCAGTGGCATACCCGCTTGGGAAGCCATCGTGGAATCAGCCGTTCGGCGTTTGCGCCCCATTGTCTTGACGGCCGCCGCCGCCGTGCTGGCCATGATTCCACTCACCCGCAGTGTCTTTTGGGGCCCTATGGCTGTGGCCATCATGGGGGGGCTGGCGCTGGCAACGGTATTGACCTTGTTGGCCTTGCCTGCCATGTACGCGGCGTGGTTCCGCGTCGAGCGTCCAAATATCCCAACGTAAACGGATAAAATAACAGGTTGACCGATTTCAAACGGGTGGTCTTCACAAAGACCGCCCGTTGTTCTTTGAGTAAACCCGCGCGGGTGGCGAAATTGGTAGACGCACCAGGTTTAGGTCCTGACGGTAGCAATACTGTGCGGGTTCGAGTCCCGCCCCGCGCACCACACGATTCATGGCAGTTCGCCCATTTCAGGCGATTGCCAACAATGCCAATTTAGGAGAAACCGCATGGCTGTGACCGTTGAAACTTTGGAAAAACTGGAACGCAAGATCACCCTGACGTTGCCAGTCGATGTCATTGCCAAAGAAGTGGACCTGCGCCTCAAACGTGTGGCGCGTCAAGTCAAGATTGATGGTTTTCGTCCTGGCAAGGTTCCCATGAACATCGTGGCCCAACGTTATGGCTACTCTACCCACTACGAAGTCATGAACGACAAGGTGGGAGAGGCCTTTGCTTCAGCCACCAACGAAGCCAAACTGCGTGTCGCAGGTCAGCCCCGTATTTCGGAAAAAGATGGCGCTCCCGAAGGCCAAATGGCTTTTGAGGCTGTGTTTGAGGTGTATCCAGAAGTCAAGATGGGTGATTTGGCCAGCATTCAGGTGGAAAAGGCATCTGCTGACGTGACCGATGCCGCGATCGACAAAACCATTGAAATTTTGCGCAAGCAGCGTCGTACCTTTGCCCAGCGTGGCTTGTCCGGTGCTGCTGAGGACAACGATCGGGTGACGATCGACTTTGAAGGCAAGATTGATGGTGAGCCCTTCCAAGGCGGCAAAGCCGAAGACTTTCAGTTTTTGCTGGGCGAAGGCCAAATGCTCAAAGAATTTGAAGATGCCGTGCGCGGCATGAAGTCGGGCGAAAGCAAAACCTTCCCTCTGAACTTCCCTGCCGATTACCACGGCAAAGACGTCGCAGGTAAGCAAGCCGATTTCTTGGTGACCTTGAAAAAAGTAGAAGCGGCTCACCTGCCAGAGGTCAGCGACGAGTTGGCCAAGTCCTTGGGCGTGGCCGATGCCAGCGTGACAGGCCTGCGTGCCGACATCAAAAACAACCTGCAACGCGAGGTCAAGTTCCGCTTGTTGGGGCGTAACAAACAGGCTGCATTGGATGGATTGGTCGGTGTGGCTGAACTCGATCTTCCCAAAGCCAGTGTGCAAGCTGAATTAGATCGCATGATCGAAGGTGCGCGTGCTGATTTGAAAGCCCGTGGCATCAAGGATGCTGACAAAGCGCCCATTCCAGATGACGTCTTCCGCCCACAAGCTGAAAAGCGTGTGCGCATGGGCTTGGTGGTGGCTGAGTTGGTGCGCAGCCACGAACTGCACGCCACAGCAGAGCAGATCAAAGCGCACATCGAAGAATTGGCCTCAAGTTATGAAAAGCCTGCTGACGTGGTCAAGTGGTACTACAGCGACATGAGCCGCTTGGGCGAAGTTGAGGCCATTGTGATAGAGAACAACGTGACTGATTTCATCCTTTCCAAGGCCAAAGTCACTGACAAGGCGGTATCCTTTGACGAATTGATGGGTCAATCTTGAGCTACCACCGCCAACAAGGAAACACTATGAGTGCAATGGATACACAAGCCTTGGGATTGATTCCCATGGTGATCGAGCAGTCGGGACGCGGCGAGCGGTCTTACGACATTTATTCACGATTGCTCAAAGAGCGTGTGATTTTTCTGGTCGGACCTGTCAATGACCAAACGGCCAATTTGGTCGTGGCTCAGTTGTTATTTTTAGAGAGCGAAAATCCTGACAAGGACATTTCTCTATACATCAACTCACCGGGGGGCTCGGTGAGTGCAGGCATGGCCATCTTCGACACCATG
>CANFJA010000009.1 GCA_947447235.1 Comamonadaceae bacterium | reverse complement strand
GCAGCGGCGGCGAAGCGCCCCGCAGCGTGGAAGAGGCTTCGCAGTTTGTGGAAGCCTTGCTCGACGCCGCAGGTGTGCAACGTGCCGCATTGGTGGGACACAGCTGGGGCTCCTTGATTGCGCTGGAGACCGCAGCACGCCTGAAAGACCGCATCAGCCACATCGCGCTGGTGGGCACGGCGTTTCCCATGAAGGTGTCACCAGCCTTGCTGGAGAGCTCGCTCAACGAGCCCATGAAAGCGATTGAGATGATCAATGTGTTTTCACGCGCCACGCTGGCGGCACCGCCTTCAGCGCTGGGGCCAGGCACCTGGGTGTTTGGCGCCAACACGGCGCTGAACCGTCGCGTGCTGGCCAGCAACCCCCAGGTCAATGTGTTCCACCGCGGGTTTGTGGCGTGCGACAGCTACGCCAACGGCTTGCAGGCCATGGCCGATCTGACGTGCCCCGTGCTGTTTGTGCTGGGCGACCAAGACCAAATGACCACGCCACGTGCCGCCCAAGGCTTGGTGAACCAAGCCCGCGCCTGTGGCAAAACACATGAGGTCGTGATGGTGCCCATGGGGCATCACCAAATGACCGAGTCACCCGAAGAAACGCTGCATGCTTTGCAGCGCTTTCTCACAGCACGTCTCTGAGCCGCAGGTCTTGCCAACGCATCCACAGGCCTTCACCCGCATCGCTGCGCACCAACAGCAACCGCTCCATCAGTGGGCTCAACGGCGTTTGGTGTGGGTCGGCCAGCAGCACGAAGCGCGACTCGCTGACGGCCTGGTGGGCTGAGTCGGCCGACTCGCTGAGGCGGCCAATCCAATCCAGATCGACCAAGGTGGTCAAGACTTCTTCCAGCTGCAGAGGGTCTAAGTGCAAGTCCTCGCACAAGCGCGGCAAGCTCACACCCCGGGTGGGGTTGTGGCGCGCCAGGTTCAAACGCTGCAACACCTCCAGCGCCAGTTGAAAGCGCCAGCCCACACTGCGGCCATCGCGGGAAATACCCCCCAGCAAGCTGGGCAAATTGGCCACCAACACAGCGCCCAAGAGCACGATGACCCAGGCCAGGTAAATCCAGATCAGCAAAATCGGCAAGGTGGCCAGGGCACCGTAGACCGCCGAGTAGGTGGGCATCATGCCAAAGTAATAGGCCAACACATTGCGCGCCACCTCGGTGGCCGCGGCCACCCACACACCGCCCACCAAGGCATGGCTCCAGCGCACTTGGGTGTAGGGCACGTAGCGGTAGAGCGCACTCACGCCCCAAGCCAACAACATGAATTCCAAGCCACTGAAGAACCAGCGCATGCTGCTGGTCACGTCGGGGGCCAAGCCCCGCGAGACCGCAATCAGCTGCGTCAGCATCACCAAGCTCGCCCCCATCAGCAAAGGGCCGAGGGTCAAAGCCGTCCAATACAACAAGATGCGCTGGGCAAACGGGCGACGCTTGCGCACACGCCAAATGGCGTTGAGCGTGCGGTCGATGGTGAACACCAAGGCAATGGCCGACAAGACCAAAGCTGTCACACCGACCACGCCCAAGCGGCTGGCTTTGCTGGCAAATTGGGTCAGGTAACCCAACACCTGACGCGAGATGTTGTCTGGCACCAAGCTTTCGACCAAACGGCGTTGCAACACGGTTTGGAAGTCACTGAAGATCGGAAACGCGGTGAACACCGCCAAGGCCACCGTCACCAAGGGCACCAAGGCGATGGTGGTGGTGAAGGTCAGGCTGCCCGCGGTCTGGCCCAAGCGGTCCTCGCGAAAGCGCTGGCGCAAGGTGCGTGCGGTGTTGCGCCAAGGGAATCGGCGCAGTCGGTCAAAAAGGTGCTGCAGTTGCGGGACAATCATGGTCCGAATCATGCCACTGCCCATGCACACCCACTCTGCCCCCAACGAAACGCCCTCCTTTGACGGCCCCATCCCTACCCCAGCTCATGTGCAACTCACCCGCCTGATGGCGGTGGGCAGCGTGCTGGGCTTGATCGTGCTGGGCTTGGCCTGGGAGTTGTGGCTGGCGCCGGTGCGCCCCGGCGGTACCCTGCTGGCGCTGAAGGTGCTGCCTCTGTGCGTCCCCCTCACGGGTCTGTTGAAAAACCGCATGTACACCTACCGTTGGCTCAGCCTGATGGTGTGGCTGTATTTCACCGAAGGCGTGGTGCGCGCCAGCGGTGACCGCGCCCCCAGCAATTACCTGGCGATGCTGGAGGTGCTGCTGTGTTTGGTGTTGTTTGCCGCTTGCGCCCTGCATGTTCGCCTGCGCTTTCAGCACGCCAAGTCAGCAGCCCAAGCCGAACCGGCCGCTGAGCCCGTCAACCCTTCCGTGTGAGGCCTCACCATGACCGTTTTGTCTTTGCCCGAATTGCTGACCACCCTGCGCGATGCGGTAGGCCACGCCCATGTGCTGACCGAGGGCGACTTGTCGGTCTTTGAACAAGACTGGCGCAAACGCACGCGCGGCAAAGCCTTGGCTGTGGTCCGTCCGGGCAGCACAGCAGAAGTGGCCGCTGTGGTGAAGGCCTGCGCCCAAGCGGGCGTGAGCATCGTGCCGCAAGGCGGCAACACGGGCTTGGTGGTGGGATCGATCCCAGACGACTCGGGCACCCAAGTGTTGCTGAGCCTGCAGCGCATGAACGCGGTGCGCCACATCGATGGCGCCAATTTGGCCATCACGGTGGAAGCCGGCTGTGTGTTGCAAAACCTGCAACACGCGGCGGAGCAAGCGGGCTTTTTGTTCCCCTTGAGCCTGGGCTCTGAAGGCAGCTGCACGATTGGTGGCAACTTGGGCACCAACGCGGGCGGCACGCAAGTGGTGCGCTACGGCAACACACGCGAGTTGTGCTTGGGGCTGGAGGTGGTCAGCGCGCAGGGCGACATCTGGCACGGCTTAAGCGGACTGCGCAAAGACAACACCGGTTACGACCTGCGCAACCTGATGATTGGCAGCGAAGGCACGCTGGGCATCATCACTGCCGCCACCCTCAAGCTCTACCCCCTGCCAGCGGCCAAACTCACGGCGTGGGCGGCTGTGCCGTCGGTGGCACATGCGGTGGAGCTGCTGGGCTTGGCGCACCAACACTTGGGTGCAGGCTTGACCGGGTTCGAGATGATGGGCCAGTTTGCGCTGAGTTTGGTGCACAAACACTACCCGCAACTGCGGGTGCCGCTGTGGCAAGACACCCCTTATTGCGTGTTGCTGGAGAACTCGGACACCGAATCCGAGGCCCATGCCCGCGAACGCTTTGAACATGTGCTGGAGTTGGCTTTTGAGCGTGGCTGTGTGAGCGATGCGGTGGTGGCTGAGAGCCTGTCGCAAGCCCGCAATCTGTGGCACATCCGCGAAAGCATCACGCTGGCACAAGCCGAAGAGGGCTTGAACATCAAACACGACATTTCGCTGCCCGTGTCCGCCATTCCTGAGTTTGTGGCCCAGACCGATGCCTTGCTAGAGAAAGAAATTACAGGCGTGCGTTTGGTGAACTTTGGCCACTTGGGCGACGGCAATTTGCATTACAACGTGCAAGCGCCCGAAGGCAGTGACAACGCCGAGTTTTTACGAACCCAAGAAGACCGTGTGAACACACTGGTCTACGACACGGTCAAACGCTTTGGGGGCTCTATCTCTGCCGAGCACGGGGTGGGCGGTTTGAAAGTGGACACCCTGCCCGACTACAAAGACGCCACCGCACTGGGGCTGATGCGACAAATCAAACAAGCGCTCGACCCACAAGGCATCTTGAACCCGGGGCGCGTGGTGCGAACCCACTGAGAAGCAAGAACCAGGGCCTGCGCGCCACCAAGCGCTCAGCGAGCCAGCGTTTTTTCAACCAAGCTGAAATGCTGCGTACCGCCTTCAGGAATGGCCAGGCGGCGACCTTGGAAATAAATGTGCACGTTGGAGAGTTGCGCGCCTGACACCTGCCAAGGGGCAGAGCCATAAACGCTGCGCCCTTCACCAGGTTTGAGCTGGAGCAGCGTGACTTGTTTGGCGCCGTCGACCACACAGACCGTTGCCGCAGCGTCACTCACCGCATACACATAATTGCCCGCCTTGTTGGCCTCTGCCACGGACAAAGCGACCAAGCTGTCCGCACTGTATGCACAGGCCGTGGCAGGTGGGGCGGCTGCCACAGGCAGCGCTGCGGTGGCCGCCGTATCCGAAGCCGAAGGGACAGCGCTGGCCAGGGTCACAGGTTCTTGGGCCAAGGGGGGCGCCTGAGGGCTTGACACCTGCGGCGCTTGCGCGGTCTGGGGTCTCACGGCATCGACCCAAGCCGCGACAAAGGGTTCCAACAGATAGCCCACCACCAGAAGAATGGCCAAAGGCAAGACCCACCAGATCGAAGACTTCAAACTTCGCAGCATGGACACCAGTCTGCCCAGCGCCGTGGTGGTGGGATGCATGGGTTGGGCATGCTCCACCAAAGCCACGATGTTGTCGATGGGGTTGTGTGACAGCTCAGGCGGGAGTCCGTGCAACGCGGCCTCTAGGGCTTCTTCTTGCTTGGCCGTGGGAGGGTCTGCACCCAAAATCATCAACACGCGTTTGTAGGCTTGGCGTTTGATGCTCGATGAGTAAAACATGCCATCGCCCTCTCCCTCCAAGTGGCGCACCTGAGCCGCCGACAAACAAGCCGTGCGCGCCAAGGCCATGACCTCCATGCCAGCGGCTTGACGAAGCTGTCGCAAGTAAATCGGGTCACAGTCCTCAAAAATGCGTTGCATGTCTTGAGAGGTGTCAAGGCTGGTCATGGGAAATGGCTACGTTGTTCTTATCCGAAGAATCGTCAAATGTGGCAGTTTGCTTCGAAGGCGTCAATCAGCAGACACGCTGACACACTTTAGTATTCGAAAGCGCCCAAGTGTTTCGACGCTTTCAACCCGTGTGTATCGGCGCCAAACCCTCAGCCTTTAAACTCAAGGCCCTTTAGCCATCTTGAGCCAGTGACGCCATGCGCCCCATTCGCCGCCAATACGAAGACTTCATGCAACACGTCTACACCCAAGGCGTGGCCAAAACCGACCGCACGGGCACTGGCACCCACAGCGTGTTCGGCTACCAAATGCGCTTCGATTTGAATGAAGGCTTTCCCTTGGTGACCACCAAGAAGGTGCACTTACGCTCCATCATTCAAGAGCTGCTGTGGTTTTTGACGGGTTCGAGCAACAACAACTGGCTCAAAGAGCGCGGCGTCTCAATTTGGGACGAATGGGCGCGCGAGGACGGCGACCTCGGCCCTGTGTATGGCGTGCAATGGCGCAGCTGGCCCACCCCTGACGGCGGGCACATCGACCAGATCTCGGAGGTGATGAACACCCTCAAGAGCAACCCTGATTCGCGCCGCATCATCGTCAGCGCTTGGAATGTGGCCGAGCTCCACAACATGGCCTTGATGCCTTGTCATGCGTTTTTCCAGTTTTATGTCGCACCACCTCAAGCGCCCGGCGAACGTGGCCGCTTGAGCTGCCAGCTGTACCAGCGCAGCGCTGATATTTTTTTGGGTGTGCCCTTCAACATCGCCAGCTACGCTTTGCTCACCCACATGGTGGCGCAACAGTGTGATTTGGATGTGGGCGACTTCATCTGGACCGGTGGTGACTGCCACATCTACAGCAACCACCACGAGCAGGTGGCGCTGCAACTCAGCCGCGAGCCGTTTGCTTATCCCACCCTCAAGATCTTGCGTCGCCCCCCGACGATTTTTGATTACCAATTCGAAGACTTCGTGGTGCAAGACTACCAATGCCACGGCGCCATCAAAGCGCCAGTGGCGGTTTGAAACTGGGCGACCCACATGGGCTTGAACCTGATTTTTGCGCGCGCCAAAAACGGTGTGATCGGGCGCGACAACACCCTGCCTTGGCACTTGCCCGAAGACTTGGCGCATTTCAAACAGACCACGTTGGGTCAGCCCGTGATCATGGGCCGCAAAACTTGGGAGTCCTTGCCGCCGAAGTTTCGCCCTTTGCCCGGTCGCACCAACATCGTGGTGACACGCCAAAGTGATTGGAACGCCGATGGCGCGCTGGTCGCGCACAGCATGGCGCAGGCCGTTGCGCTGTGCCCTCCCTCCGCTGCGGCATGGGTCATTGGTGGCGCCGAGGTCTATGCGCAAGCCATGCCGTTGGCCGATACGGCCGTGGTGACTGAGATTGATGCTGAATTTGAAGGCGACGCCTACGCCCCCACGTTTGACAGCAGCTGGCATGAAACCGCGCGTGTGTCAGACCTAGCCGCCAATGGCCTGCGCTACCACTTTGTCACCCTCCAACGCCAACGCTGATTGACGCCACCATGCAACTCGCCACCTGGAATGTGAACTCATTGACCGTTCGTCTGCCCCAAGTTTTGGATTGGTTGGCGGCCAACCCAGTCGATGCCTTGGTGTTGCAAGAGACCAAAACGACGGATGACAAATTCCCCCGCGAAGCCATTGAAGCCGCGGGCTACCAAGTGGCTTATTTCGGTCAAAAAACCTACAACGGTGTGGCCTTGATCTCGCGCGGTCAAGCCCAAGAAGTGGTGAAAAACATCCCAGGCTTTGAAGACGACATGGCGCGTGTGATTGCAGGCACGGTCGATGGCGTGCGGGTGATTGGCGCCTACTTCCCCAATGGACAAGCGCCCGAGAGCGACAAGTTTGTCTACAAAATGCGCTGGTTAGACGCCCTACACACATGGCTTGGCCACGAGCTCAGCCAACACCCCAAGTTGGTGTTGATGGGCGACTTCAACATCACGGTCGATGACCGCGATGTGTGGGACCCTGTGGGCTTGAAAGACACCATCCATTGCACCGTGCAAGAGCGCGAACACTTCCAACACTTGATCGAATTGGGCATGCACGACGCCTACCGCATGTTTGAGCAAGCCGAAAAAAGCTACAGCTGGTGGGACTACCGAGAGTTTGCGTTTCGACGCAACCGGGGCTTGCGCATCGACCACATCTTGGTGAGCGATGCGCTCAAAGCTTCGGTGCAGTCATGCGTGATCGACAAAGCACCACGCAAAAACGAACGCCCCAGCGACCACACACCCGTGGTGGTGACGCTGGCCTGAGCCCCGGCGCGGGCCGCTTAGCGCGGCTTGGGCGCCCGCTCAATCTTCCAAGCCAAGTTCTTGGATCTTGCGGGTGATGGTGTTGCGTCCAATGCCCAGTTTTTGCGCCGCTTCGATGCGCCGCCCACGGGTGTTGGCGAGTGCGGTTTGAATCAAGCGTGCTTCAAAGCGACGCGTCAACACATCCCACACATCGGTACGCCCAGCCACCAAGAGGCTCATGGTTTCGGCCTCCAAACCCTGCTCCCAATTGGCACCAGGCAAGTTCAACACCACCGGATTGCCCTGTCCCACCTCGTTGAGGCTGGCCGATGTGCTGGGCGTGGCCGCCGCATAAGGGACCATCCGATCTGGGTTGGCGTCTGCCGCGTCGAGCGCGTGGCTTGGGGTGGCAGCCAGCGCATCGCTGTCAATTTGAACTTCAGGCGGCAAGTCTTTGGGCTCAATGACTTGGGCGGGTGCCATCACCGTCAACCAATGGCAAATGTTTTCCAGTTGACGCACATTCCCCGGGAAAGCGAACTGATTGAGCACGGCCTGTGCCGATTCGGCGATGCGTTTGGGCTCGACGCCCAATTGCTGTGCGCTCTGCTGCAAAAAGTGGCGCGTCAACACCGGTATGTCTTCGCGTCGCTCACGCAAAGCGGGCAAGCGCAACCGAATCACGTTCAGGCGGTGGAACAAGTCTTCACGGAACACGCCATCTTTGACGCGTTTTTCCAAGTCTTGGTGGGTGGCTGCGATCACACGCACATTGGCCTTGATGGCGCTGTGGCCGCCCACGCGGTAATAGTTGCCATCGCTCAACACCCGCAACAGACGGGTTTGCAAGTCAAACGGCATGTCACCAATTTCATCCAAAAAGAGCGTGCCGCCCTCGGCTTGTTCAAAGCGCCCACGGCGTGTGGTTTGCGCACCGGTGAAGGCGCCGCGCTCGTGACCGAACAATTCACTTTCCAACAAATCTTTCGGGATGGCTGCTGTGTTGATGGCTACAAATGGTCCTTTGTTGCCCGCGTCACCGCGCGGAGAGTGCTTGTGCAAGGCGCGTGCGACCAATTCTTTGCCACTGCCACTCTCGCCTGTGATCATGACCGTCACATTGCTTTGGCTCAACCGCCCAATGGCACGAAACACATCTTGCATGGCAGGGGCTTGGCCCAGCATTTCTGGCGTGGCATCTTGCAACTCGCTTTGGGCTTGCTCGCGCTGGCTCTCGTCCACAGCACGTCGAATCAGCTCGACCGCTTTGGGCAAATCAAAGGGCTTGGGCAGGTACTCGAAAGCGCCGCCTTGAAAGGCAGAGACCGCGCTGTCCAGATCTGAGAATGCCGTCATGATGATCACGGGCAAGGTTGGCAAACGCTCTTTGACTTTGGTGAGCAGATCTAAGCCCGAGCCCCCTGGCATGCGAATGTCGCTGACCAGTATTTGCGGCCCTTCATCTTCACCCGCGGCATCAAGTGCTTGCAAAACTTCGCGCGGGTTGGTGAAGCTGCGGGTGGGTAGATTTTCTCGCTGCAACGCCTTCTCGAGCACGAAGCGAATTGACTGGTCGTCATCAACAATCCAAATCGGTTTCATTTCGGTACTTTCATTTCGGCACTTTCGTTGCATCTACAGAAGGGAAGGCAGAAGGCATCAGGGCAGTGGGATCAGGATTTTGAAATCCGTGCGTCCCGGCACACTGTCACATTCAATCAAACCATGGTGCTGCTGGATAAATGTTTGCGCCAGATTCAGCCCCAGGCCTGAGCCGCCATCCCGTCCAGAGACCAAAGGAAAAAACAACCGATCCTTGATCTCTTCCGGAATGCCGGGCCCGTTGTCAATGACATGCAATTCCAATGCCAGGCGGTAGCGTTGTTTGCCAAATGTCACCCCTCGTGTCACCCGGGTGCGCAAAACAATCTTGGCATCGCCCGCTTGGGTGCGTTCAGCCAACGCCTGGGCCGCGTTGTGCACGATGTTGAGCACGGCTTGGATCAGCTGCTCCCGGTCGCCGCGAAACTCAGGAATGGAGGCGTCGTAATCGCGCTCCATCAGCAAACCGCGTGGAAATTCGGCCAGCACCAGGCTGCGGACCCGTTCGCAGACCTCATGGATGTTGACATCGCCCACCATGTGCGGGCGTCGGTGCGGCGCCAGCAAGCGGTCAACCAACACCTGTAAGCGATCGGCCTCGTGAATGATGACCTGGGTGTACTCCACCAAGTCACGGCTTTCCACCTCCATTTGCAGCAATTGAGCCGCACCACGGATGCCACCTAAGGGGTTTTTGATTTCATGGGCCAAGTTGCGAATCAGCTCTTTGTTGGCCTGGGCTTGATCGATCAATCGCTCCTCACGGTCTTGGCGGGCCTGCTGCTCCAAGGGCAGCAACTCCACCAACACTTCGGATGGCCGGTCAGTGGGCGCCACGATGACATGAACCGGCAAAGGGTCTTGCTGGGGGCGACGCAAATACGCGTCATAGCGCAGCGCTGCAAAGGCATTGGTTTGTGCCCCTTGCAGGGCATTCTCCAAGGCTTGGCCCTCTGTGAAGTACTGCGACAAAGTGGTGCCTTGGATGTTGCGTCGCGACACGCCCATCACATCTTCGAGGGCGGCATTGGCAAACACCACGGTGCCGTCCACATGAACCACTGCCACCAAGGTGGCCAGTAAATCAAAGGTGTGAAACGGCTCAGATCGAGTGTCTGGCCTGGTCGAGGGTGCGTGTTTGTCGTTCAAGGGGCAACTCCTGGTGCAATGGCAGGCAGACGTGAGATCTCACGCTGTAGCCCCGCCAAATCGGCTTCGCTGCGTTGCAGGGCAGCGCGTAATTGCGCAACCCGCTCTTGGTATTTGGTGGGTTGACGGAATTCATCGGCTTGCCGCTCAGGCTCGCCTTGATTCCACACCTGCATCAGGGCTTGGTGGCGCGCCTGAGCCCGTTGCCATTCAGCTTGGAGGACCGTGCGGGCTTGGGCGTCGCGCTGACGCTGCTCGGCGGCGTCCACTTTGGACGCACTGGCGGCAGAGGCAGCAGGTGACGCGACGGCGGGATGACGTTGCACCTGGGTGCCTTCGATCACCGTGACAGATGCATGGCGCAAGGCCGTGCAATGGCGCTTGGGGTCTGGCTGGTTGGTGTATTCGTTGCCGCAGCGGTAGACCTGGGGCGCGTCCGCCGCCCACGCGTTCAGGCCATGACCTGCAATCAAGGCGCACAAAGCCAGAAGCATCAGGAAACGAGTCATAGAAGCAAGCACAAGGAGAAACTGCACCAACAAAAAAGGACGGCTCACGCCGTCCTCTTTGTTGAAAAGCCGCAAAGGATTACAGCGAGTAGTACATGTCGTACTCAACAGGGTGCACAGCCTGGCGGAAGCGGGTGACTTCAACCATTTTGAGCTCGATGTAAGCGTCGATCATGCTGTCGGTGAACACGCCACCTTTGGTCAAGAAGGCACGGTCTTTGTCCAAGTACTCCAAAGCTTGGTCCAAGCTGTGGCACACGGTGGGCACCAATGCGTCCTCTTCGGGGGGCAGGTGGTACAAGTCTTTGGTCGCAGCTTCGCCAGGATGGATCTTGTTTTCGATACCGTCCAAACCAGCCATCAACAAGGCTGAGAAGCACAGGTAAGGGTTGGCCATGGGGTCAGGGAAACGTGCCTCGATGCGACGGCCTTTGTCAGACGCCACGTGAGGAATACGGATCGACGCAGAACGGTTGCGACTGGAGTAAGCCAGCTTCACAGGGGCTTCAAAACCAGGCACCAAACGCTTGTAGCTGTTGGTCGAAGGGTTGGTGATGGCGTTCAACGCACGGGCGTGTTTGATGATGCCGCCGATGTAGAACAAGGCGATATCGCTCAAACCTGCGTAGCCATTGCCTGCGAACAGGTTTTTGCCGTCTTTCCAGATCGACTGGTGCACGTGCATGCCCGAACCGTTGTCGCCCACGATGGGTTTGGGCATGAAAGTGGCGGTTTTGCCATAGGCATTGGCCACGTTCCACACCACATACTTGAGTTTTTGGGTCCAGTCAGCGCGCTCGACCAAGGTAGAAAACTTGGTGCCGAGTTCGTTTTGACCAGCGCCCGCCACTTCGTGGTGGAACACTTCAACGGGGATGCCCATTTCTTCCAAGATCATGGACATTTCTGCGCGCATGTCTTGGGTGCTGTCCACGGGTGGCACAGGGAAGTAGCCGCCTTTGACGGTGGGACGGTGGCCTTTGTTGCCGCCTTCGATGACTTTGCCAGTGTTCCAAGGTGCTTCGTAGTCGTCGACCTTGAAGAACGAGCCCGACATCTCATTGCCCCAACGCACGTCGTCGAACAAGAAGAATTCGGGTTCTGGTCCGAAATAGGCGGTGTCGCCCAAACCAGAGGCCTTCAAATAAGCTTCAGCGCGCTTGGCGATTGAACGTGGGTCACGGTCATACGACTTGCCGTCACCTGGCTCCAACACGTCGCAAGACAACACCAGTGTGGATTCTTGGAAGAAAGGGTCGATGAAAGCCGACATGGCGTCGGGCATGAGCAACATGTCAGAGGCTTCAATGCCTTTCCAACCCGCGATGGAAGAGCCGTCAAATGCGTGGCCTTCGGTAAATTTGTCTTCGTTGAAAGCTGAAATTGGCACGCTCACGTGCTGTTCTTTGCCACGGGTATCGGTGAAACGGAAGTCAACGAACTTGACTTCGTTGTCTTTCACCATCTTCATCACGTCTGCGACGGTCTTGGCCATCAGGTTCTCCTGCAAGGGTAGGTTGGTTTAGAAAAGTTTCGAGGTTTGAGGATGCAGGTTCTGTGCCAAGGATAGGACGACACAACCCGTCAACTCAATTAACGTCTAGCCATGTATTTTGCCCTGACTTGAGGGGCGATTTGGCACGACAGGCCGTTTGACCGCTAAAAAGGCTTCAGCAGAAAAACACTCTTTTGGTGCAATTATAAGTTATGCACCAATTTGGGATGTCTTTAGCCTCGCACCAATTCGGGGCCCAGTTTGGGGCTGAAGGCTTTCAAGCCTTCGAGCATGCGTGGATAGGCTTGCGCCACTTTGGCGGGATCGCCTTTGACACCCAGTTCAATATGCCGACCATATTCGGGGTGGTCCACACTTGGCAAGCTGAACACTTTGACGCCGGGGTGGTCGTGCTCGATGGTTTCCATCAGTGGAGTGAGCGATGCCTCCATGGCACCAAACACAACGACCGACTTTTCAATCCAAGCGTTGGTCTGGAACAAGTGAGGGTAGTAGGTGTCGAGCACCCAAGCCATCATGGGCCAAGCCATCACAGGAAAGCCTGGCACAAAATGAACTGCACCGCCTTGCGCGCCAAAACAGCTAAAGCCTGGGATCTTGTTGTATGGGTTGGGAATGATCTTCGCGCTTTGGGGAAACACGCCCATGTTGAGGCGGTGTTTGTTGTCGTCGCGATCCGGCTCATAAGGGACGCCCTGCTCTTTGGCCACATCTTGCATGCGCGAACGTATCAACACCTCGGCCTCGGGATGCAAGGCCAAACTTTCTCCCAGTGCACGGGCGGCACATTGGCGGGTGTGGTCGTCTGGCGTGGCGCCTATGCCACCACAAGAAAACACAATGCTGTGGCTTTCAAAGGCGCGCTTTAAGGTGTGGGTGATGCGCTTGGGTGAGTCGCCCACATAGTCGGCCCAATCCAGGGAAAGGCCACGTTCACCAAGCAGTTCAATGGTTTTGGGCATGTGCTTGTCAGCACGCTTGCCAGACATGATTTCGTCGCCGACGATGATCAGCCCAAACTCAGGGCGCAGGGGTTGTGGTGTTTTGCTCATCCTCAGATGCTAGCGCGGGTAGAGGGACGGAGGCGCCGACCACCACAGAATCCGACTCGGCACGCAGACTTTCCAAGGCGCCCAGGCTGTAATGGGTAAACCACAAGGCGGTGAAGGCGAACACCCCGGCGTAAATCCAAATGGCCATTGGAATCAAGACCACGAAGGCCGCCGCAAACAAAGCCCCCGAGGCCCACACCAAGCTGGGCAATGCACCCAGATACCCAGTCAAGACGCCGATCAATAACAACCAGCCCCGGTGCTTGCGGCCAATGGCGATGCGTTCCTCTCGGCTGGCATGCACGGCCAAGGCATCAAACACCATCACGCGGTAACTCAACCAACCCCAAATCAAAGGCGGAATCACGAACATGAGCGGCGGCACCACCCACAGGGGCAAGGTGATCACCATGGTCAGCAAAGCGGCCAAGGTAGAGCCCAAAGTCCATGCCAAGCTGCTCAAAGCTGAGCCCCCATGCTTGAGCGCCAAATGAGAAAACCGACGCTGCACCACCATGTCGACCAAGGCAGGGCCCATCATCAGAGAAACAGCCAACAAGGTCATCACCACCAGCATGGGTGTGACCGCAAAAATCACCACCAGGGGGACCAAAACGCTTTGCAAATCGCCTGCGCCGTGCGCTTGCATCCAGTCCATCATGCTTTGCAGCACCTGCCAACTGGACAACATATCGCGCACCCAGTCTTGTGTCGGTTGCCAATAGAAATAGCCCCAGCTCAAAGCCACCACCAGCAACATGAGCAGGGGCAGCAATGACAAGAGCATCACGCGTGGCATCAGGCAATATCCGACAGCACGCCAAAAAGAATCGAGCAACAAACGCATGTCAAAAGCATACCCCAGCCTGACAGGCTGGGGAAAAGCTTAGGCCCTTGAACGCAATGCGCAGATGAGGCGTTGAACCCCAAGTTTTTGCTGCGACCAAAAGCCTTCGCCGTAATCGCGCCCAAGCTCCACTTGGTCACGAATTCCCGTAGGCTCAAAACGTTGCGAAAAATCCGCCGTGCCAAAGGCCATGTCCCACCAAGGCAAAAGCACGCCAAAGTTGTGCCCCCCCAATTCGTAAGACGTCGTCGCCTCTGCCGATGTGGCGTTTGCTGGCAAGGCCTGCTGTGGAGGCCGCCCACGCTCGTGTCCAATGCCCACCCCGTGGTGCAAGCGATGAAACCGTGGGCTGACCCACAGCCGTTCGCCCCATTGACCAAAGCTCACGCGCAAATTGGCATGCTGAAAGTTTTCGCTCAACTGGGTGATGGCCACCACGGCCACAAACTGGCTGGGCGCGATGCCGATCAGCTGGGCCACCAGCACCCACACCAAAGCCCCCATCAAGTCATCCAGCAGATGGTTGCGGTTGTCGGTCCATTGGGTCATCTGGCGCTGTGAGTGGTGCACCGCATGCAGCGCCCACCACCAAGACCATTGGTGTTGCGCACGGTGCAGCCAGTAACCCAAGAAGTCAAAGACGACCAAGTACATCAAGAAGCTGACCCACGCTCCGTCGGTCACACCGGGCCACAGAGATTCGAGGTGAAAGGTGCCTATGCCTGCGGTGCGCAGATGCCCCATCAGGTCATCCATCACGGGGTCGACGGTGAAAAACAGCGCAATCCGAAACAAACCCAAACGGTGAATCAAGGTGTAGATGACATCGGTGCGCACAGCACGAAGACTGAGCACCGGCTCGACCGGATGCCAGCGCTGCAAAGGCTCGATCAACAGCAGCATGACGGCCAGCTGTATCAAGCCCACCAACAACCAACCGGTGCCATTGAAGACATCTTCCAGTCGGTTGCCCAGCCCCAAGGCAAATGCCAGTGGCTGCAACCAGTTTTCATACAAGGCGGCTTGCACGGTGGCAAACGCGTCGATCAGTGTGTCCATGCGCTGTATTGTGGGTGGTCTCGCAGGGTGGCAAAGCAAAACCCTTTGGCCTTGAGGCCTTCAATCAAAGGCTCTAGCACAGTGGGCGCCCAGGGGTCTTGACGCGACCAGATGCCCAAATGTGCCATCAAGATGTCCCCCGAACGGATGGTCTTCAAAGCGCGCTTGAGCAACATGGCGTTGGGGTATTTTTCGCTGGGTAGCTCGTCGCCCAAAAAGCCCGCATCGGCCCAGCCCACATGGGCAAAACCACATTGTTTGGCAGCTGCCATCAACGAGGGTGAAGTTTTGCCCCCAGGCGCACGAAACAAGGGCAAAGGCTTTTGCCCTGTGAGTTGCTGCAGGCGGGTGTTGGCGCGTTGCAGCTCTTGGCAGTACTGGGCTGCGTCCCAAGTTTCAACCAGGCCTTTCTTTGGGCCTGCGCTCGCGCGCATCAGCCAGCGACCCTGCGGTTGGTCAGCCCGCCAATAGACATGGTCATAGGTGTGAGACGCAAAGGCGTGACCTTCGGCGCCACGGGCACGCCACCAAGCCGCCCAATGCTCGCCCAAGGTCCCATCGCCTTCTTGTGTGGGCTCATGGGCCGCAAAAAATGTGACCTTGACTTGCTGGCGATTGAGTACCTCGGCCATCAAGGGCGCCACGCCCATGTGACCGGTGTCCAAGGTCAAATACAGGGGTTTGTGACAAGGCGCCGCCGCTTGCGCGACCCAGCTCACAGCCATGCCACACACCGCCCAAAGCGCCGACCTGCGCATGGTCAAAACCGTTTGGCGTGATCCAGCGTCCAAATCCCGTGGGGCGACTTGCCCACCTTGACCTGGCGCACCAACTGACCCGTGGAGAGGTCAATCACGCTCATTTTTTTGATCCATCGCGAGGACACAAAAAGCAGTTTGCCATCGGCGGACACCTCCATGCAATCAGGACCGCCCGGCGCTTTGAATTGCGCCACCGACTCCAGGGTGGTGTAGTCGATTTTGTTGACGGTGTTGGCCACGCGGTTGCCCACCAAGACATGACGGCCATCGCCTAAGGCGCGGAAGGCGTGCGCACCCTCGCCTGTTGGAATGGTTTTGAACAACTTGGCCTGGGGTCCGGACACGTCATAGACCTCAACCCGGTCTCCGCCCGTCAAGCCGACCAAGAGGTGCTTGTCATCGGGCGTGCCAAACACGTCGGCAGGCATCGGGCCGGTTTTGACGCGCCATTTCAACGTTTGCGTGGCCAGGTCGACCGCCACCAACTCGTCGCTGTCTTGCATGGAGGCGTAAGCGGTGGTGCTTTTGCTGTCGATCCAAATGTGGCTGGGTGTCTTGCCAGAAGGGATGCGCTTGGCCAAGCTGAGGTCTTTGCCATCCCAACGGTAAATGTCGATGTGGTTGAGGCGGTTGGCCACCGTCACAAACCATTTCATATCGGGTGAGAAGCGCAGTTGGTAGGGGTCGAGCGTGCCGCGCACCACACGCTGCACGTCAGCCGTGCGGGGGTCTAAGAACGTCAAAGAGTCGCCACCCGCATTGGCCACGATGACAGACTTTTCATCGGGCGTGAGGTACAGGTGATGGGGTTCTTTGCCGGTCGGAATACGACGGGTTTCTTTCCAGGTCACCGGGTCTATCACACTGACACTGGCGTCTAGCGAATTGAGCACAAAGATAGGGTTGGCAGCTTGAACAGCAGCGGCATGACACAGCAATACGGCAGCGAATGCCAGCTTCAATCGTTGAAACAAAAACACGGTGGATGCACCTTCAAAAAATCAGCCCCCAGTGTAACGAGCGCCCCTTCGTTCTGCGTGGGGATGGGCATTAATATGCGGCCATGACCATGATCCAGCTCAAACATACGCGCCTTGAGATTGAAAAGATCACACCTGCAGCCACAGCCCATGGCCCAGCCAAAGCCCCCATCGTGTTTTTGCACGAGGGCCTCGGCTCGGTCGCCCTATGGCGCAGCAAAGAGGGCTTTTGGCCCGAGCAGGTGTGCCATGCCAGCGGCCGAACTGGGCTTGTGTATTCGCGGCAGGGCTACGGGCAATCGGACGGAGTGCCCGATGTGCGCGGGGTCAACCGACTTCAACCCGACTACATGCACGATGAGGCTTGGCAGGTATTGCCTGAACTGCTGGATGCGCTCCACATCGAACAGCCTGTGCTGCTGGGGCATTCTGATGGCGGCACGATTGCCCTGCTCTATGCCGCCCGCCAGGCTTTGAGTGCCTGTGTGGTCATGGCGCCGCATGTGATGGTGGAGGACGTCTCCATCCAAGCCATCGAAGCGGCACGGGTTGCTTACGTGAGCGGCGATTTGCGCGCGCGTTTGTCCAGGTTCCACCAAGACGTTGACACTGCGTTTTGGCAATGGAACGACGTATGGCTTTCGCAGGAATTTCGCAGCTTTGACATCCGCACCCTGTGCCACGACATCGCCTGCCCGGTGTTGGCGCTGCAAGGGGTGGATGACGCCTACGGCACGCTGCGCCAGATCGAGGAGATTGCCCCTGCGCACGGACAGGTCACACGCCATGCGCTGTCCCAGTGCGGGCATTCGCCCCACAAAGACCAAGCGGAAAAATGTGTGTCTTTGGTGACAGATTTTTTGGCAGACAAGCCCTGAACCAGCCCACCTCGTATGCCGCGTGCGGACAGCGCGTCACTTGCCCGTCAACAGCCTCATCTCGTCGTCGTTGATCCAACGCCACTGACCGGGCTTCAAATCTTCTGGCAGGGGCATGGCACCGATTTGCGATCGGTGCAAACCCACCACCTTGTTGCCCACGGCCGCGAGCATGCGCTTGACCTGGTGGTACTTGCCCTCGGTCAGCGTCAGGCGTAGGTGGTGCTCAGCCACGGCTTCACAGGCGGCGGCACGCACAGGCTTGGGCGAGTCGTCCAGCACCACGCCATCCAGCAGCCGCTGTACCTGCTTGGCGTCCAGCGGATCGTCGGTGGTCACCTCGTACACCTTGGGCACGTGGTGGCGCGGTGAACTCATGCGATGAATCAAAGGGCCATCGTCGGTCAGCACCAGCATGCCGGTGGTGTCTTGGTCGAGACGCCCCACAGCTTGCACGCCTTGCACCGCACTTTTTTGCGGTCTTTGCCGCAACGCATGGGGCAGCAATGTGTACAAGCTCGGCCAAGCCGAGGGCTTGTGCGAGCACTCATAGCCGGCAGGCTTGTGCAGCAGCACATAGGCTTTGGCGTGGTAGGGCCACAGCACCCCTTGCACCGAATAGGCCAGGCCCTCATGCACATCCGCGTCTTGCAGCGGGTCATCACAGTCTGCCAAGCCGTTGCCCAGATCGACTTGCACATAGCCTTGCTGTATCAAGCCGGCACAAATGCGGCGGGTACCAAAGCCTTGGGAATACAAAATATCTTGCAGTTGCATGGGCACCATCGTAAACGCTGACCCTTGGTCCGATCGTGGTGCAACCGTCGTGAAAGCCTGGGCAAAATAGAACGCCTGCACAGGCCCTCGTGTTCGTCACTCTGAAAGCCACCATGTCTCCCAGTTCACACTACCTCTCATGCGGAGGCTTCAATTTGCACTACACCGCCTGGGGCCCAGAAGACGCGCCGGTGGTGATCGCCTGGCACGGCCTGGCGCGCACCGGGCGCGACTTTGACGCCTTGGCGCAGCAACTGGCCCCCCACTACCGTGTGATTTGCCCCGACACCATTGGCCGAGGATTGAGCCAATGGAGCCAGGACCCCGCAAACGACTATTGCTTGGCCCGCTACGCGCGCTTGGCCCTGAGCTTGATGGATGGCCTGCAGATCGCGTGCGCCCACTGGGTCGGGACATCCATGGGGGGGGCCATTGGCATGGTGTGCGCCGCAGGTTTGGACTTGCCGCAATTCAAAGGCCGAATTCAAAGCCTGCTGCTCAACGACATGGCGCCAGAGTTGGCACAGGCCGCCATCGAGCGCATCAAAGCCTATGCGGGCACACCGCTGTCCTTTGAGACTGTGCCAGAGCTGGAAGCCTTTTTCCGCCAAGCCTATGCCCCGTTTGGTTTTCACACCGATGCGCAATGGCGACATTTGACCGAAACATCCACCCGCCGACTGCCCGATGGCCGCGTGACACCCCATTACGACCCCGCCATCGTGCAACAGTTTTTTCGCGCTGAGCCTGAGTACGACATGTGGGCCCAGTACGACGCGCTCACCATGCCCGTGATGGTGCTGCGCGGCGCCAACTCTGACCTGGTGTTGCCGCCCACCTTAGAGGCCATGCGCAACCGCGGACCGGGCGCCCAAGGACGTTTGCAAGTGCATGAGATTGCGGGCTGCGGTCACGCCCCTGCGCTCAATGTGTCCGAGCAATGGGCACTGGTGAGAGACTTTTTAGAATCAGCTGCCTGAAGATTGACGCGCCAAGGGCACAAACGTTGCGCGGGCTTGCTCTCCCAAACCGTCGGTGAGTTGCTGCAACAAAGCGATGAACTGGGTGCGGTGCTGCGGCGTGAGCGGCGCCATGAGCTGTTCATACGCATGCTGCACAGGCGCTGTGCTTTGCATGAGCAGGTGCTCGCCTTCGGCGGTCAAGCGCAGGCTCATTTGCCGTCGATTGCTTTGAGACAGTTCACGCACCACCAACCCACGTTGTGCAAGTCCGCGCAAGACGCGCAACACGGTCACCTTGTCAAACGCCAGAGCACGCGCCAAGCGCGTTTGGTCAATGCCCGGCTCTTCTTGCAGCACCATCAATGCGCCATATTGGGCCTGTGTCAAACCCATCTCCGAGCAATTGGCTTCAAAAATAGCCGCTGAAATTTGATGCGCACGGCGCAACAAAAAACCGGGTCGCTGGTACATGTCAATCAAAGGCATGGGTTCGGGTTTCTATCTAGAAGCGAGCAATTGAGAACAAGACACAATAATCGTTTGCATGCTAACGAAAAAATATTCTCAAACATATCGGGGTAAACGATGAAAGTAGCCATCTTGGGAGGGGGCATTGTCGGCTTGGGCTTTGCGCTGGGCTTGCACGCACGCGGCATTGACTGCGAAGTGTTTGAAGCCGTGGCGGACATCAAAGAGATCGGCGTGGGCATCACCCTGCTGCCGCACACCAACAAAGAGCTCGCCGCCCTGGGCCTGCTGCCCCAACTGGAAGAGGTCGGCATTGAAAACCTCGAGAGCGTGTTCTACAACCGCTTTGGGCAATACATCTACAAAGAACTGCGTGGCCGCCACGCGGGCTACGCCACCCCAGAGCTGGGTATTCACCGCGGCAAGTTGCACCGCATCATGTTTGATGCGGCCATGGCGCGCCTGGGGGCAGACCGCATTCACACCGGCTACCGATGCATCCGTGTGGAGCAAACCGAGCAACACGCCATCGCCACGTTCCAGTTGGCCAATGGCGAGACTCGCCAAGTGCAAGCCGACATTGCTGTGGCCTGCGACGGTGTTAACTCGGCGGTGCGCAAACAACTTTTCCCCGACGACAAGGTGTGCTTCGCTGGCATCAACACCTGGCGCGGTGTGACGGTGCACAAACCCATCTTGACGGGTAAAAGCTACATGCGCATTGGCTCGATCGACACCGGCAAGATGGTGATTTACCCCATCGTCGACAACGTTGACGGTCAAGGCAACCAGCTCATCAACTGGACCTCTGAGATTCGCCTCGACGGCGCACGCATGAACGACTGGAACAAGCCCGGCAACCCGGCTGACACCCTGGAATATTTCAAAGACTGGAAGTTCCCATGGTTGGATGTGCCCAACCTGATCATGTCATCCGAGCGCGTGTTCGAGTACCCCATGGTCGACAAAGACGCCCTGCCCCAATGGAGCTTTGGCCGTGTCACCCTGATGGGCGATGCCGCGCACCCCATGTACCCACGCGGCTCCAACGGTTCAGCGCAAGGCTTGATCGACGCCCGCACCTTGGCCGACTTGTTGGTACAAAGCACCGACGCGGTGGCCACCCTGAAGGCCTACCAAGACCTGCGCTTGCCAGCGACGGCCAAAGTGGTGGAGACCAACCGTTCGCAACCGCCAGACTTCATCATCATGAAAGCCGATGAGCTCAGTGGGGACAAACCCTTTAACAACATTGATGACTTGATCAGTCAAGACGAACTGCGCAAAATCTCGGACCATTACAAAGAGATCGCAGGTTTCGCCCTGAAGTCTTGAAGACTTTCACACCCTAGGAGACACGCATGGACCGCAGACACTTCTTTCAGAACTCCGCCTTGGTCACCACCGGCGCCTTGGCGGGCTGTGCCACGCCGGGCATGGCACAACAGCAACCCAAAACACCGTTTGCCGTGCCTGCGGTGTACCTGCCCATCGTCGGCTCCGACGAAATGTTCCCGGTGCGTCGCATCTATTGCATTGGCCGCAACTACGCGGCCCATGCCCGTGAAATGGGCTCAGACCCGACGCGTGAACCACCGTTCTTCTTTCAAAAGCCCACCGATGCCATTCAGTACGTGGCCGCAGGCAGCGTGGGCCAACACCCCTATCCGCCTCTGACCAAAAACTACCACTACGAAGCAGAGCTCGTGGCTGTATTGGGCAAAGGTGGTCGCAGCATTCCAGTGGCCAAGGCCTTGGACCTTGTGTATGGCTACACCCTGGGCCTGGACATGACGCGGCGCGACTTGCAGCGGTTCATGGGCGACCAGAAAAAGCCCTGGGAAATCGGCAAAAGCTTTGACAAATCAGCACCCATTGGTGCGGTGCACAAAGTGGCACAGACCGGGCACTTCACCCAAGGCGAAATTTGGCTCAAGGTCAACGGTCAAACCAAACAAAAAGCCAATCTGAACCAAATGATTTGGTCAGTGGCCGAACAAATCGCCCAACTGTCGGAAGCCTTTGAGCTATTC
>CANFJA010000008.1 GCA_947447235.1 Comamonadaceae bacterium | reverse complement strand
GTGTCATTGATGGATTTTTTCAAAAAGCGTGCCGTCTCTAAGCTGACCGTCTCGCGTTCGTTGTCCACCGTGATCATGTGGTAGCTGTCGCCTAAGTAGATGAAATCTTTTTGACTTGACGAGACACGGCGATAGGCCCATTCGGCATTGCGGACATGCACTGTCTCGTCATCCACCGCATGAACAAACAGCACAGGCGCATCGATGTCGGAGATGTTCTTGATGGCGTCTTTGATCAGCTTGCGCCCTTCGGTGATGTAGTGCATGGTTAAACTTTCTGAGCCACTTTCTGAAATGTGGTCGGACTTCATGGCGCGCTTGACCATGGCGCGCATTTCTTTATTTTTCACACCGTAGGGTTCGTCTTCTTTGTAGATGTAGCGACTTGCAAATGGCAGCCATGGTGCCCAGTCCAATAGAAAGCGGTACCAAGGCATGGCCCAACCATCGTAGGACAGGGCGGTCGAGAGCAAGACCAATGCGTCAACGTTTTCTCTTTGTGCCAAGGTCATGGCCAGTGTGGCACCCATGGACACGCCCACCACGCTGACGCTGCTGTAGCGCTGACGCAGTTCCCACACATGCTTTTGGCATTGCGCCACCCATGCACCCCATGGTTCTTCCGACGTGCCAAAGCAGTAGCCGTTGATGTCGGGTGCATACACAGACAGACCTTGCTGGTGCAGCTCTTTGGCCAGTCGCGCCAACTCAACCGAGCTCGCACCCAGGCCATGTAACATCAACACGCAGTGCGGCCCTGCTTCGAGGTGAATGCCGTTTGTCAGGGTCAGAGGTGATGTCATGGAAATCAAAAATTCAAGAAATTGGGTCAAGTTCTCGCAAGAGCAAGCGTTTTTGGGAACTTGCAGCCTCACGCTGTTGGCGTTTGCTGTTCGCTACCTTTTGCACCCTTACATTGAACCGTTCGCAGTATTTCACTTTTTCATTGTTGGATGCTTGTTGATTCAATATTTATACGGTTATAAATTTTCTGCCTTCGCCATCCTTATCAGTATTGGCTTGGGCAATTACTTTTTTGTGGCACCGTATGGAACCTTTGATCAGGTGTCCCACAAGGACTTGATCGTTTCCCTGAATTTTGCCGTGGTCACTGGCGTGGCTGTTGCTTTCATGGAGTCCTTGCGTCGATCGGTGTATGCGCGTGAGTTGATGTTGAAGGTGATGGCATCGCGGCACAAGATTTCGTTGCACCGCGAAAACGACAGAATTTATTACGCTAAAAAAACCAATGAGGCGTGGGCGATTCTTGAAGAATTGCTGACGGACTTTGACAGAATCATTCTGATCAAGTTTGGCGAGTCCGATTACAAATTAGAGCCTTTGTTGTACAAGCTCGCCACGTGTTTCCAAATTCAAAATTCGACGGAGAAATGGCCCCAAGCTTTTGCACCAGAGGACATGCCTGTACTCACGGCCCATTTGGATGGCGATGCAAGTCCGACGCAAGACCAAGTCACTTTCAGTGTGGGGTTTTGCCAAGCGCCCAACCTGTTTGAGCGTCATGACGTTTGTGTTGAGCGATTCAGCTTCATGGGCAAGTCGTTGTCTGTGCTCAAGTTGGCGTGATCGTCGCTTGAAACCGCTGTGGCCTCAGCTCGGCAAAGGTCTAGCCAAGCAAAGCGTCCGCAAACTCTTGGGCCTTGAAGGTTTCTAGGTCTTCCACCGCTTCACCGACCCCGATGAAGTACACCGGCACCTGCGTGCCACCTGCAGCAACGCGCGATTGACCCCACAGGGCAATGGCGGCCAGCACACCGCCTTTGGCGGTCCCATCAAGCTTGGTGACGATCAGCCCTGTCAACCCCAGTGCTTCGTCAAACGCCTTGACTTGGGCCAAAGCGTTTTGCCCTGTGTTGCCATCGATCACCAGCAGCACTTCATGGGGGGCCGTGGCGTCAGCCTTTTGCACCACGCGTTTGATCTTGCTGAGTTCTTGCATCAGGTGCAGCTGTGTGGGCAAGCGTCCGGCCGTGTCGACCAAGACCACATCTTTGCCCCGTGCTTTGCCGGCTGTGACAGCGTCAAAGCTCACCGCAGCGGGGTCTCCGCCGGCTTGACTGACGATCTCGACGTGGTTGCGGTCTGCCCACACGCCAAGTTGTTCTTTGGCGGCAGCGCGGAAGGTGTCGGCTGCTGCCAGCAGCACCAAGGCACCGTTGTCGCTGAGGTGGCGTGTGAGTTTGCCAATCGAGGTGGTTTTGCCTGCGCCATTGACACCCGCCACCATGATCACGGTGGGTTTGTAGGCGCCAATGACCAAAGGCTTTTCTAGGGGTTGCAGGAGCTGCGAGATGGAAGCAGCCAACAAGGCTTTGCCCTGCGAGGGCTCGGTGGTGTGGCTGTCCTTCACGCGCTGTTTCAAGTCGGCCAACAAATACTGCGTGGCCTGCACCCCTGCATCGGCCATCAACAAGGCTGCTTCAAGCTCCTCATAGAGCGCGTCATCAATTTGGGTGCCCGTGAACACCGTGCTGATACTTTGACCCGTGCGACGCAAGCCCTGGCCCAGACGAGTGACCCAGCTTTGGCGTGGTGGAGGTGAGGCGGTCGGTGTCGCCGAGGGGGCATTTTCTGTGTCCGCTGCCAAAGGCGTGTCGGTCAAAGAGGGGGCGCTGATTTTTTTCTTGAAAAAGCTAAACATGGGCGAGGGTTTCTAGAATCAAGCCATTCTATGAAACCCACCACCCCAAGTCCCAAATTGCCCCAAGGCGCAGGCGTTGTCCGCATCATTGGGGGGCAATGGCGTCGAACCAAATTGCCTGTGGCATTGAAACCCGGTTTGCGTCCCACCCCTGACCGCGTGCGAGAAACCCTGTTCAATTGGTTGGGCCAGTCCCTGCAGGGCTGGCGCTGCGTGGATGCGTTCGCGGGCACAGGCGCGCTGGGGCTTGAGGCAGCTTCTCGCGGTGCAGCCCATGTGCAGCTGTGTGAGAGCGATGCGGGCTTGGTGGCGCAACTCAGCACGCAAGTTGCCCGTTTGAAGGCCACTGCCGTGCAAGTGCAGCGTGGCGATGGGGTGGCGTATTTGAAGCAGTTGGCTTCTTCCAGTGTCGATCTGGTGTTCATTGATCCGCCGTTTGACAGCGGCCTGTTTGATGCGTCGTTGCAAGCGGCAGCGCAGGCCATCCAAGCCGATGGCTTTGTCTATCTGGAAGCACCGCAACTTTGGGAGGCAGACGCTTTGGCCGCATTGGGCTTGAACACACACCGCCACCTCAAAGCAGGCTCGGTACATGCGCACCTGTTGCAGCGAATTGCATAATCCTTCTCAAACTTCAATCCGTAGGAGCGTCCATGGCCAACATGCCCGTGATTGCCGTGTATCCCGGCACCTTTGACCCCATCACTTTGGGCCACGAAGACATCTTGGTGCGTGCCACCCGTCTGTTCGATCGCGTGATCTTGGCCGTTGCTGCGGGACATCACAAAAAAACCTTGTTCAATTTGGACGAACGCATGGCCATGGCACGCGAAGTCATGGCGGCTTACCCCCAAGTCACGGTGGAGCCTTTCAGCGGCTTGGTGCGTGACTTTGTGCGAACCCATCAGGCCCAGGTGATGGTGCGTGGCGTGCGCGCTGTGACCGACTTTGATTACGAGTTTCAACTCGCTGGCATGAACCGTCAACTCATGCCCGATGTGGAAACGGTCTTCCTCACCCCGAGTGCGCCCTACCAGTTCATCTCCAGCACCTTCGTGCGTGAAATTTCGCAACTTGGCGGTGAGGGCGATGGCAGCGATTTGGTGTCGCCCGCGGTCTATGCACGTTTGATGGCCAAGAAAGTGGCGGCTGCATGATGCTGCGGGCTCAGGCATGACCGACTTTTTACTCGTCCGCCATGGTGAGACCGACTGGAACAAAGAGCTGCGCTTCCAAGGTCAAGTGGACGTGCCACTCAATGCCATCGGCTTGGCCCAAGCTGAACGCCTGCAAGCGCGTGTGCAACAGTCGTTGGCTGCATGGGCTGCGCAGGGCCATTTGCCAACGCGTGTCATCAGCAGCGATTTGCTGCGCGCACAACAAACCGCACAACCCGTGGCGCAGGCCTTGGGTTGCGAGTTTTTGCTAGAGACAGGTTTGCGAGAGCAGTGTTTCGGCAGCTTTGAAGGTCTTCGCGTGCCTGAGATCAAGTTGCAACAACCCGAGGCTTGGCAGCGCTGGTTGAACTTTGATGCCGACTACGCCGTGACTGGCGCCGAGAGTACGCAGGTGTTTCACGACCGCGTCTGGTCTGCGCTGCAAGGCTTGGCGCAGCAATTTCCTGGGGAGCACTTGGTGGTGGTGACCCATGGCGGCGTGCTCGACATGGTCTGGCGGCATGCCCAAGCCTTGTCGCTGCATGGCCCACGTGTGTGCGACATTCCCAACGCAGGATGGAACCAAGTGTTGTGGCGCGACTATGCCTTGCATATTCAAACTTGGGCTGACACAGCCCATTTGAGCGGCATGCCGCCTCAGCCGGTCTATCGACCCGCGCACCTCAAAGTGTGAGTTGTCAAAACAACCGCTTTGCAGGCGGGGTTGTCGGCCTGCGCCCATTGAGGCTGGGATAATCGGCGTTTAGATTTAGCACACCCTGGATGTCCATATGGCCTTGATGATCACCGATGAATGCATCAACTGCGATGTGTGTGAGCCAGAGTGCCCCAATGAAGCCATTTTTTTGGGGCCTGAAATTTACGAAATCAACCCCGACAAATGCACCGAATGTGTCGGACATTTCGATGAGCCGCAGTGCGTTCAGGTGTGTCCCGTGGCATGCATTCCTGTCAATCCGCAACGGGTGGAGGGGCGTGACGCCTTGATGGCCAAGTTTCGCGTGTTGATGCAATCGACTGCACCCGCGCAGACCCAATCTGAGCACGTGCCCAAGACCTGATGGGGTTCAGGGTTGAGCTGGCGTGCCAGTGCTGTTTTTTTGTTTGGCCTTGGTGGGCGACGTCTTCTTTGCGTTGGGCTTGCCATCCTTGGCGGTGAAGTAAGGACTGGTTTTTTTGTGGTGTGCGTGAGGGGTGGGCGAGCCTAAAGTGCCGCTGTCTTTGGTGTCTTGAATGGCTGAAAGGTCTTGTGTAGGCCATGCCGCGATCGGCGTATTGGCGCGAGGGTTGTGCTTTTCAGCCTTGAGGCGATTTCGTTCCAATGTTTCAGCTTGGGCTTGCGTTTGTTGGGTCAAACGATCTTGGGCCGTGTGTTGATCCTCGCTGCGAGCGTCGTTGACCAAAGCCGTGTTGGCATGGGTGCATGTGACGATGTCGCTGTATTCGTTGCCGCAACGGTAAACGGACTGGGCCATTGCCTGCGCAGCGCAGAGCCCGCAGGCCGTCAATAACCCAGTCAAGACGAGACGTGCATCAAGCCTTGGTGTCTGGTGCGCTGGGTGCCGTGGATAACGGTGTGTCATGCCCTATCTCCTCTGATTTGGCCAGCGTTGCCGGCCTAGGAGGTTTGGGCCGGGGCGGCTTGGCGGTGTGGACCATCTGTGTGGCTTTGACCATGTCACCCGAGAGCAAATGTGGCAGTGCCAAGGAGGTGCGTGTCACGCAGTCTTCGATGGCGCTGCGTTGATCGGGGGCTGGTTTTTTCAGCACCCAATTGGCTACTTCTGATTTGATACCTGGGTGACCGATGCCGATGCGCAGTCGCCAGTACTGATCTGTGCCAAGCTGTGCGTGGATATCTCGCAGGCCATTGTGCCCAGCATGGCTGCCGCCAAGTTTGAGTTTGGCTTCGCCGGGCTGAATGTCTAACTCGTCGTGTGCGACCAAAATTTCATCCGGCAGAATTTTGAAAAACCGCGCCAATGCGGCCACCGACTTGCCTGACACGTTCATGAATGTTTGAGGCTCGAGCAACCAAATGTTGTGCCCTTGTACAGCAGTGCGGGCGACCAGGCCGTGGTAAGCGCGGTCGGGTTGTAAATGCACTTTCAGGTCGCGTGCCACGGTGTCAATCCACCAGAAACCTGCGTTGTGGCGGGTGGTTTCGTATTCGGTGCCTGGGTTTCCAAGGCCAACTAAGAGCTTGATCATGGAGGCTGATTATCGGGGGTGCGGCCCAATGGAAACGGCCCACCGAAGTGGGCCGTTGGCAGGAGACCAAGAAGATTACTTCTTGCCAGCAGCGGCAGCCGCTGCTTGCGCAGGGGTTGGCTCGTCGGCCTTGGTCGCCACCACAGCCACCAACACGGGGTTGGCTTTGCCTTTGGTGACAGCAGACACGCCAGCAGGCAGTTTGATGTCGTTGAGGTGCAAGGAGTGGCCTTTGGTCAAGTTGCTCAGGTCAACCGCGATGAACTCGGGCAGGTCTTTGGGCAAGCAAGACACTTCCAGTTCGGTGGCCACGTGGTTGATCAGGCATTGGTCTACCTTGGCAGCAGGCGAGTTTTCTTCGCCGCTGTAGTGCAGAGGCACTTTCTTGTTCATCTTGGTGTTGGCATCGATGCGTTGGAAGTCGATGTGCAGCACGAGTTGTTTGAACGGGTGGTATTGCACATCGCGCAACAGCACGTCGGTGTCTTTGCCGTTGAGTTCCATTTGCAAGACAGAAGCGTGGAAGGCTTCTTTCTTGAGGGCGTGCCACAAAGCGTTGTGGTCCAACTCAATCAACAAAGGCTCGACGGTGCCACCGTAGACGATGCCAGGTGTTCGACCGGTGATACGCAGACGGCGGCTCGCACCCGTTCCCTGCTTGCTGCGCTCAAAAGCGACGAATTTCATAGTTTCACTCCAGTAAGAGCCCACCGCGACCAGTGTGGCTCCAGTTTCAAAAAAGGCTGACAAGCAGCCCGGGACATTGTTCGATGACGGGCAACCCAATTGTTCAGAACAATTGGTCTTGGTCGGAGAACAAACTCATGACCGACTCACCTTTGGCGATGCGCTGGATCGTTTCTGCAATCAGCGGTGCCACCGAGAGTTGGCGGATTTTTTTACAGGCCCGGCCAGCTTCGCTGAGCGGAATGGTGTTGGTCACCACCACCTCGTCGAGTGCATCGCCTTTGGCAATGCGCTCAATGGCAGGACCCGAAAAAATAGGGTGGGTGCAATAGGCGTACACCTGTTTGGCGCCACGCTCTTTCAATACCTCTGCGGCTTTGACCAAGGTGCCTGCGGTGTCGATCATGTCGTCCATGATCACGCAGTTGCGGCCTTCGATGTCGCCAATCACATTCATCACCTCAGACACATTGGCCTTGGGTCGACGCTTGTCAATGATGGCCAGATCGCACCCCAATTGTTTGGCCAAGGCACGGGCGCGCACCACACCGCCCACATCCGGCGAGACCACGATCAGATCGTCGTAGTTTTTCAGGCGCAAGTCACCCAACAGCACGGGCGAAGCATAGATGTTGTCGACAGGAATATTGAAGAAACCTTGAATTTGGTCTGCATGCAAGTCCATGGTCAGCACGCGCGCGACGCCGACCGTCTGCAAGAGGTCAGCGACCATCTTGGCCGAAATGGGCACACGGCTAGAGCGTGGGCGACGGTCTTGGCGGGCATAGCCAAAGTAGGGGATGACAGCGCTGATGCGTTCGGCAGAGGCGCGCTTCAAGGCGTCCACCATGATCAACAACTCCATCAAGCTCTCGTTGGTGGGCGCACAGGTGCTTTGCACCACGAAGACATCGCGGGCACGCACGTTTTGGTTGATTTCGACGGTGACTTCACCGTCTGAGAAGCGACCCACATGGGCTGCGCCGAGTTCGATGCCCAAGTGCTTGGCTATTTCGGCCGCCATGGTTGGGTTGGCGTTGCCTGTGAAGACCATGAAGTCGGGAGCAGGAGTCGACATGATGACGGGTGACTTTCACTTCAAGACCAATGACGCCAATGTGCCGTCACATGCAAACTAAACACCGCAGTGCCTTTGAATTTTGGCAGGGGAAGAAGGACTCGAACCTTCGCATGCTGGAATCAAAATCCAGTGCCTTAACCAACTTGGCGACTCCCCTACACAGGTCAACAGCTTGTGAGCTGATGACCGCTAAACGTCATTGACAACCCATCCAACCAAGGGATGCATTGCCATGTTGCTGCACACCCGCATTTGCCAATCGCTGGGCGGCGTATCGAGTGACACACCATCCGGCAACTGCGCAAAAACTGCACTGCCAGAACCGGTCATGCGCGGGCTAAGTCCAAAAGATGACAGCCATTGAAGGGCGAGGTCAATTTCTGGGCACAACGCTTGGGCCACTGGCTGCAAGTCGTTTCGACCGAAGTCGAAAGGGGCAACAGCGAAGTCCAACATTGTAGCAGCTTGCGTGGACCTCTCAAGGGTGGGCGCGTTAAAAATTCGTGCGGTCTCCAGGCCCGCGTTGACTCGGATCACAACAAAACGAGCCTTGGGTAATTCCAAAGGGGTAATTTTTTCTCCGACCCCTTCTACCCAAGCATTGCGGCCATGCAAGAAAAATGGCACATCGGCGCCCAGTGCAAGTCCCAATGGCAACAGTTTGGACACAGGCCAATTCAAGCCCCACAAACGGTTCAAGGCCAGCAAGGTGCTGGCCGCGTCTGACGAGCCGCCGCCCATGCCAGCTTGTGCAGGGATCGATTTTTCAACCGAGATGTGTGCGCCTAGGTGTGTTGCGCTGGCGGTTTGCAGGCTGCGAGCGGCCCGTGTGATCAGATCATCGGCGGGTAAAGCTGTGGTCAAGTCTTCGCGCTCAATCGCACCATGCTGCGTTGTTTCAAAGTGCAGGGTGTCACACCAGTCGATCAACATGAAAGCCGATTGCAGCAAGTGATAGCCGTCAGGCCTGCGACCTGTGATGTGCAAAAACAAGTTCAGCTTTGCAGGCGCTAGGACATGGGTCAGGCTTGGCATGGTGCAACAGGTTTCAGTCGAGTTTGATGCGTAAGTCCACCTGAGGTGCGGGGTCGGTGCGTCGCACGCGCAAGAGACCCTGCTGCAGCCCGGACAAGTCAGCTTGCCACCCAGGCAGTGAGACGGGCCTGCCTGCTAACCAGTCGAAGAGCTGGTGAATTGGCAGGGCTGCGCCGGTTGCTTTTTCGGTCAGACCCGACAAAGAGTCAAAGCTGTGCTGTCGATCGCCCTCCAGCCACAGCGCTGCTTGAGGTGACCAACGCAGCGCAGTCACGGTGGTGCCTAGGGGTGAGTAGAAGTCGATGGCGCCTTGCTGCGCAGACCCGCGCAATAAAAAGCTCGCGCTCAAGGCGGTTTCTGGTGTGCTGTGAATCACCAAACTCAAACGCCCTTGCCATTCGGGCTCGGTAGGCTTGAGCGTGTCTTGTGGCATCAAACGCTGCGGTGTGGCACAAGCCACGAGCAACAGGCACAGCAGCCAGGCAAGCACAGAGGAACCCCAGATGCGGCGCATGACAGACCAGCTCAGAGCTTGGGTTGGAGGCGTTGCAAGGTTTCTTGCAAGGTCTCGTTGTCGGGCGCGAGTTTGACGCCTTCTCGCCACACAGTGCGGGCCTCATCTTGGCGGTTGAGTTGCCACAACACCTCGCCCAAGTGGGCAGCAATTTCAGGGTCAGGTCGATCTTGGTAGGCTTTTTGCAGATATCGGAGTGCCACAGAGAAGTTGCCCAATCGAAACTCAACCCAACCCAAGCTGTCGGTGATGAATGGGTCATTGGGCGCAAAGCTCAGCGCCTTGATGATGAGTGCTTTGGCTTCGGGTAAGCGCAGTTTGCGGTCTGCCAGCGAAAACCCCAGCGCGTTGTAAGCGTTGTGATATTCGGGATCTTGTTCAATCACCGCAAGCAGCAGTTTCTCCATCACATCCAGACGGTTGAGCTTTTCTGCCAGCATGGCTTGCTCGTACATGAGGTCGGGGTGGCTGGCGTTGGCTTTGTCCAGCACATCAAAGGCTGCTTGCCATTGGCGTTGCTCGCGCAGCAACTGAACTTCTGCCAACAGTCGGCTGCGCAGCTCGTCCTCATTGCTGGCAGGCAACTGCGCCAGCAGCTGCCTCGCCTCATTGAGCTTGCCTTGGCGCGCCAAGATGGCCGCCCTGCGTGTTTGGGCTTGGGTGATGCCCCGTGTTGAATTGTTGCTGGTGTCTTGACTGGCCGTGGTCACATATTTGGCCAAGGAAGATTCGGCTTGTGCGTCTTGGCCTTGTTCGAATTGCAACGAGCCCAAGATCAACCAAGCTTCAGTTTGTTGGGGATGGCTTTGCGTGAGGTTTCGCAGCAACCGATCGGCATCGCTGTAGCGGCGTAACTCAATCAGCACCCGCACATAGCTCATGGTCAACTCAGGGTTGTTTTGTTGACGCTGGGCCAAGCTCACCAGTTCTTCTGCCCCTTGGATTTTTCGTCCAACCAATTCGAGGGCCAGCAGGGCTGGACCCATGGCTTGGGCATCGGCCGCTTGCCCTTGTTGCGCCGCTTGCAACGCGCCCTGTGCGTCATCGCTGGCCAAACGCATGCGGCCCAGTGCAGTCCAAGACGCAGCCGCAGTGGACTTCGCAACCAGGTAAGGCTCCAGCACTTTTTGAACGATGGCGGTGGCTAGCTTTTTGTCTGACACGCGTGCGTAGTGCCTCGGAATGAGGCTGATCGCCACGGACCGCTCATTCTGAGGAGCCAGGGAAATTTCTTTTTTCAAAAATTCCTGGCTCTCTGCCGTCTGGTTGACTGCCAGCAAAATTTGCAGCACTTGCAGGTTGGCTTTACGGTCTTGCGGGTAGGCTTGTGCCCATGCACGTGCGGCCATCAATGCCCCGTCGCCTGAGCGTGCTTGCAGCGCAATGTCTACTGCACGGGCAAAAAGTTGTACATCGTTAGAACGCCGCGCGGCATCGAGCAGCAAGGAAAAGCCCGCACCGGGCTCACCATGGCGAAGATTGAGCTCACCCAGCAAAATTTCATACAACAGCTCGCCGGTGAGCGCTGAATTCACCACAGGCTCGGTGGTCTGTGCGCTGGGTGTTTGGGCGTAAACCGGGGCAAGCCCCATCGTGTACGCCAGCAAAACCAATGAGCCAGCCCATGGACGGGCAAAAAACAAGGGGAATTTCATAGGGGCATCATAATCGCTGACTGTTTTTTCATGTCCGCACCATGCCCGAATTACCTGAGGTTGAAGTCACCCGTTTGAGTTTTGTCGATCGCATTGCGCAAGCGCGCGTGACCAGCGTTCGTGTGGGTAAAACCTTGCGTTGGCCTTTGGGCTGTCAGCCTGAGTCATTGGTGGGGCGGCACGTTTTGGGTGTGCGCCGCCGAGGAAAATATTTGCTGGTCGATCTTGATCAGGGCCTGTTGTTGTGGCATTTGGGCATGTCCGGCAGTTTGCGTTTCAGCGACGACCGAAGCGCGCCGCAGGTGCACGACCATTTTGATTTAGACACCGACCGTGGATTGCTTCGCCTCAACGATCCACGGCGGTTTGGGGCGGTGGTCTATGCCAACAGCCAAGACAGCCCAAAGGCACAAAAATTGTTGGGCCATTTAGGGGTAGAGCCCTTGGGGACAGATTTTGATGCGCTGGTTTTTCACCATGCCCTCAAGCAGCGCCGCACAGCCATCAAACAGGTGTTGTTGGCGGGTGATGTGGTGGTTGGTGTGGGCAACATCTATGCGTCAGAGGCATTGTTTTTAGCGGGAATTCGGCCCACCCTAAGGGCAGATCGGCTCAGTCGGCCCCGCGCTGAAAAGCTGCGTCGTGCCATCGTGGATGTGCTCGCGCGTGCCGTGCAAAAAGGTGGCAGCACCTTGCGTGACTTTTCCAGTGCCGATGGTCAGCAAGGCTACTTTCAATTGGAGGCCATGGTGTATGACCGTGCGGGAGCGCCGTGTCGTGTTTGCGGCAGCTTGATTCGTCAACTTCGCCAAGGCCAACGTTCCACCTATTTCTGTGCGACATGTCAGAAGGCTTGATGCCATGAGTCAAGCGCGCATTTCCTTTGCCGAATTGGTCGTGGCTTGGCAAGCAAAACATGGACGTCATGACTTGCCTTGGCAAAACACCCAAGACCCCTATGCGGTGTGGTTGTCTGAAATCATGTTGCAGCAAACCCAAGTCAGCACTGTGCGCGACTATTTCTCACGGTTCATGCAACGCTTTCCGACGGTGGCCAGTTTGGCTGCAGCGCCACTCGACGATGTGTTGGGTTTGTGGAGTGGCTTGGGGTATTACAGCCGCGCACGCAATATGCACAAAGCGGCGCAAGCTGTGATGGCTTTGCACGGCGGAGAGTTTCCGCGCAATGCACAAGCTTTGCAAACCTTGCCGGGCATTGGCCGCTCGACGGCAGCGGCTGTGGCCTCTTTGTGTTTTGCAGAGCCTATTGCCATTTTGGATGGCAACGTCAAACGGGTGTTGACGCGTTATCTGGGCTTTCAAGACGACTTGGCGTCATCGCGCCATGAGCGTGCTTTGTGGGAAGTTGCGCAAAGCTTGCTGCCCCAGCGCAACTTGCGGCAAGCCATGCCCCGCTACACCCAAGGGGTGATGGACTTGGGCGCCACCTTGTGCACGCCCAAGCAGCCTCGCTGCCATGAATGCCCAGTGCAGTTTCAGTGTGTGGCCGCATCGCAAGGAACGCCGCATCTCTACCCCGTCAAGACACGCAAACTCAAACGCAGCGCAGAGTCCTGGTGGTTGTTGCTGGCGCAAACCAAGGCGGGCGATGTGCTGCTGGAGCAGCGCCCCGACACCGGGATTTGGGCGGGTTTGTACGCTTTGCCAATGTTCTCAAGCTTTGCCGAGTTGCAAGCCTCATTGCCTCGGCCAGTGCGTGCAAAGTTGCAAGAGCAGGGCGCTTTCAAGCACGTGCTGACGCACAAAGATTTGCACTTGCATCCGGTGCGACTGGACTTGTCATCTGCCCAAGCCTTGGGTCATGGGCAATGGCTGGGTGCCGATGCCTGGCCTGTCGTGGGCTTGCCAGCCCCGGTGCGCAAGCTGCTCACGACCCCATGAGGTCGAGCTCTCGGTGACGCTTGAGGGTGACCCAATTGGGCGTGAACAGTGCGCTCAGACGCTCCACCAAATACACCGAGCGGTGTTGTCCACCCGTGCAGCCTATTGCAACCGTCACATAGCTGCGGTGGTCTTGGTTCAAGTCGGGCAACCACGTGGTCAAGAACTCAGAAATATGCGCGGCCATGCTGTCCACGCTTGGGTGCTGAGCCAGCCAGTCAGACACCGGTGCATCGCGCCCTGTGAGGGGGCGCAAATCAGGTTCGTAGTGCGGGTTGGGCAGCATGCGCACATCAAACACATAGTCGGCATGCAGTGGAATGCCTCGCTTGAAAGCAAACGACTCAAACATCAAGGTCAGTTGTGTGGCTGGCGCTGAGATCAGCGACTTGATGTAGGCCTGCAACTTGGTGCTGCGCAACAAACTGGTGTCAATGATGTGTGAGGCTTCTCGCAAATCGGTCAACAAATGGCGCTCGAGTTCAATGGCTTCGATCAGGTCGCGTTGTTGGTCAGGCGCTTGATCGGTCGAGTCTTGGCGTGACAGTGGGTGACGGCGTCGACTCTCCGAGAACCGATGCACCAACACCTCGGTGCTGGCGTCCAAAAACAAGGGGCGGATGTTGACGTCCAAAGCCCGCAAATGGGTCAACTGTGGAATGACCAAGGGCAGAGAGTTGGCGCTGCGCACATCCATGGCAATCGCCACTTTGGTGGCACTTTGCTGCTGCTCAAGTTTCACAAAAGGCAACAGCAGCTCAGGCGGCAAGTTGTCCACACAGTAAAAACCGGCATCTTCCAGTGCGTGCAAAGCCACCGATTTGCCCGAGCCAGACATGCCTGTGATGAGGACGATTTCTTGTTTCATGCGCTGCGTGCCTTCTTACTGACCGGGGGGTGCAACATTTCTCGCGCGTGGGCCAAGGTCGTGTCTGACACCTTTTCGCCACCCAGCATGCGCGCAATTTCGCGCACACGGTCATCGCCATGAATGGCGTGGACTTGGCTGGCGGTGCCTTTGGCATCGCTCTGTTTGGACACCACCAAATGGTGGTTGGCGCAAGCCGCGACCTGAGGCAGGTGCGTCACGGCCATGACTTGGCGGTCACGGCCAAGTTGCTGCATCAAGCGACCGACGGTTTCTGCCACCGCACCGCCAACGCCTGAATCCACCTCATCAAAGATCAGGGTTTGGGCACTGCCCAATTGACTGGTAGTCACTGCAATGGCCAAAGCAATGCGCGACAACTCGCCACCCGAAGCCACTTTGCCGACTGGACGGGGCGTGCTGCCCGCGTGACCCGCGACCAAAAATTGCACCGACTCCAAGCCGCTGGAAGAGGGCTGCTCCAACTTGTCCAGCGCCACCTCAAAACGGCCACCTTGCATGCCCAAGCCCTGCATGGCTTGGGTGATCGCTGTTGCCAGTTTCGGCGCAGCCTTGGTGCGCGTTTGCGACACCTTGCGTGCTTCGCTGTTGTAGGCCGCGGCGGCTTGAGCTTGAGCCGCTTCGAGGGCTCCCAGATCGGTGGCCGCATCGAGCTGGGACAAGCGCGCGCGCCACTCTTGGTAGAGCGCTGGTAACTCGTGTGGGCTGCGCTTGAAGCGGCGAGCCAAAGACATCCACAGCGACATGCGCTCATCCAAGCTGTGCAGGCGTTGCGGGTCGAGCTCGGTATGCCCCAGGTAACTGTGTAAGGAGTGCGCCACATCTGAAGCTTGTGCCAAGCTCGATGCGAGCACATCCACCCAATTGGCAAATGCGGGCTCCACACCGGCTTGGTCTTGCAAGCCGTCTTGTGCGCGGGCCAGTTGCCGCAAAGCGCCTGTGTCTTCGTCTTCTAGCGCTGCAATCGCGGCTTGCGCTGCATCCATCAAGGCTTGTGCATTGGACAAACGGGTGTGCTGTGTGTTGAGCTCGTCCCATTCATCGTTGCCAGGAGAGAGCTTGTCGACTTCGGCCAGTTGCCAGAGCAAACGCTCACGCTCTTGTTGCAGTGTGTCTTGTGCGTCGCGCGCATCGTGCAGCGCTTGTAGCGCGGTTCGCCAAGCCCCCCACAGCTGGCTGAGTAGGTTCAAGTTCACGCCAGCGTAGGCGTCCAGCAAACCACGCACAGCGTCAGGGCGAGTCAGGCTTTGCCAAGCATGCTGGCCGTGGATGTCGAGCACCCTGTCGCCCAAGGCGCGCAATTGGGTGGCTGTGGCCGGGCTGCCATTGATCCATGCACGGCTTTTGCCTTGTGCGTCGATGGTGCGTTTGAGTAGCAAGCTCTCCACCGATGCGACTTCGGCTGCAAACCCTTCATCCTGCAACCAAGCCGTCAGGTCTGCGCTGAGATCAAACTCGGCGCAAATTTCGGCACGTGCCGCGCCTTCGCGCACCACGCTGGCCTCGGCACGCGCGCCCAAGACCAACTGCAAAGCGTCAATCAAAATCGATTTACCGGCACCCGTTTCTCCGGTGAGTGCGGTGAAACCCGTGGACAGGTTGAGGTCGAGTTCGCGCACGATCACAAAGTCGCGCAACACCATGTGCTGCAAACTCATGCGCCCCCCTCATTCCAGTGCAATTTTTTGCGCAAGGTGTCAAAGTAACTCCAACCTTTGGGGTGCAAAAACCGCGCATGGTGTTGCGAGCGGCGCACGGTGATGCGGTCGCCAATCAACAGAGACGCCAAAGACTGCATGTCAAAGTTGGCACTGGCATCGCGCCCCGACACCAAGTCGATCACGATCTCACCGGGGTCGGCCAGCACGATCGGTCGGTTCGAGAGGGTATGCGGCGCGATGGGCACCATCAACCAAGCTGGCAAAGACGGGTGCAACAAAGGACCGCCGGCAGACAAAGCATAGGCGGTCGATCCGGTGGGGGTGGCAATGATCAAGCCATCTGCGCGTTGGTTGGCCACAAAGTGGCCGTCAACTTCCACCCGCATCTCCACCATGCCTGAGGTGGCACCACGGTTGACCACCACGTCGTTGAGTGCCAAGGCATCGAACACGCAATGGCCATCACGCCATACTTTGGCATGCATCATGGCTCGGTTGTCTTCTTCGTAGGCGCCGCGCAGCATGTCTTGGAGGGTGTCGGCAAAGGAGTTCAAGGGAATGTCGGTGATGAAGCCCAGACGGCCTTGGTTGATGCCAATCAAGGGCACGCGGTACTTGGCCAATTGACGGCCATATCCCAGCATGGTGCCGTCACCACCCACCACCAAAGCCAAGTCGCAATGTGTGCCAATGCCTGCAACATCCATCACTGGATAGCCGGATAAACCGGTGTTGGACGCTGTATCGTGTTCCAAAATGACTTCGCAGCCTTGCGCATGCAAAAATTGCGCAATGCTCTCAAGTGCCAAGCGTGTGGACGGTTTGGCACCACCTGCGGTGGGCAGTTGGTATTTTCCAAGCAGTGCGATCTGGCGAAACTTCGATTTCATAGACAAATTACATCACTAAAATTCGATGAACCCATGACCATGCTAGACGATCGCGCCAAGTTATTGCTCAAAGCGCTGGTAGAGCGCTACATTGCCGACGGCCAGCCCGTCGGTTCCCGCACGCTCTCGCGAGCGACTGGCATTGAGCTGTCGCCAGCCACCATCCGCAATGTCATGTCCGATTTGGAGGCGCTGGGCTTGATCGTCAGCCCGCACACCTCGTCTGGGCGAATACCCACGGCGCGCGGTTACCGGTTGTTTGTCGACACCATGCTCACCAGCAACCGTGAGCAGTTGCACGCCCCGCATTTGGCGGCCGATCAGCCCCAAAAAGTGATTGCCAATGCGGCCCACTTGCTGTCGGATTTGTCTCACTTTGTCGGTGTCGTCATTGCCCCTAGACGCAGCTCGGTATTTCGTCACATTGAATTTTTGCGACTCTCCGAAAAGCGCTTCTTGGTCATCATCGTCTCGCCTGAAGGCGACGTTCAAAACCGGGTCTTGTTCACAGAAACCGACTACACCCAGTCTCAACTGATTGAAGCAGCCAACTACCTCAACCAAAATTTTTCGGGTATGGCCATCGAGCAGGTGCGAGAAAAGCTGTTGCTCGAAGTCGAGTCGCTGCGCAGTGAAATTGCAACCCTCATGCAAGCTGCGGTTCTCGTCAGCACCGAGGCGCTGACCCAAGTGCAAGACGATGTGGTGATCAGTGGTGAGCGCAACTTGCTGTCGGTCAGTGACTTTTCCAGCGACATGGGCAATTTGCGTCGCGCATTTGATCTGTTTGAACAAAAAGCACAGTTGGTGCGCTTGCTCGATATTTCAGCCCAAGCCGAAGGCGTGCGCATCTACATCGGCGGAGAGAGCCAAATCGTGCCGATGGAGGAGCTCTCGGTGGTCAGCGCACCCTATGAAGTCGATGGACAAATCGTTGGGACCTTGGGCGTGATTGGCCCTACCCGCATGGCCTATGACCGCATGATTCAAATTGTCGACATCACCTCCAAGTTGGTCAGCAACGCCTTGAGTCACAAATAACTCTGTCGCCTGTGGTACACGCTGTGCTTGGGGCTTGTGGGAAACCCTCTGTTCGAATCGCTTCTTTCAGCCAAAGATCTGAAATTCTTTCTAACCTCTGAATAAGGACTGACCCCATGACTTTGACCCGTTGGCTTCAATTGAACTGTGCTGCAGCGCTGACTGCCGTGACCCTGTTGGGCTTGGGCGCAACGGCGCAAGCCCAAACAACGCCTGCTGCCAATGGCAAAACCGAAATGCTGTGGTTGGGCCAAGCTGGCTTTCGCATCAAGTCGCCTGGTGGAAAAATCATCGTGATTGACCCATGGCTCAAAGGCGGCCCGAAAACACCCGCCAACATCAAAGCCGACTTTTCTGCGCTAGGCAAAATTGACTTGCTGCTGGTCACCCATGGCCACGTCGACCACTTGGGCGATGCACCTGAGTTGGCCAAGCTCAACAACACCGTGCTTTACGGTCCCGCCGATATGGTCACGCCCTTGATCACCTTGGGTTTGATCCCCGCCAACTTGGGCCATCGTTTCAACAAAACAGGCAACGTCAAACCCTTGCCTGGCATCAAGGTCACGGCAGTGGCGGCGGAGCACTCATCGCTGATCGTGCATACCAATCCGGCCACGGGCAAGCTCGAATCTCATCCTGCTGGCGAAGCTGTGGGGTACATCATCGAGATGGAAAACGGTTTCAAAATTTGGCACATGGGCGATACGGGATTGTTTGGCGACATGAAATTCATCAGCGAGCGCTACAAGCCCGACCTCGTGCTCATGCCCATTGGTGGCAACTTCACCATGGACCCAGAGGATGCAGCCTTCGCTGCGCGCACCTGGATTCAACCCAAGATGGTCATGCCCATGCACTACAACTCCAACCCTCTGACCAAGGGCACCTTGGCTGAGTTCCAAGAAGCCATGAAGGGCAGCCCCATCAAAGTGGTGCCCATGACAGAAGGTCAAACGGTGGAGTTCTGAACCTCATTGGGTCAATCGGCTGAGAAGTAGAATTGCTCGGTCGGGCCTATAGCTCAGTTGGTTAGAGCAGAGGACTCATAATCCTTTGGTCCCAGGTTCAAGTCCTGGTGGGCCTACCAACTTAATAAAACCCCTGTTAGCAATAGCAGGGGTTTTTGCATTGGGCGTTAACACGTTCGTGCTACCCCGAAGCGCTAAGGTTTTGTTAAATCAATTGAATGGAAAAAATGCCGCTCATAACATCGGGAACCTTTGGCGATGTCAAGGTAAAAAATCGCATCTTTATGGCGCCGCTGACCCGCATGCGTGCTGGCAACGATGGCGTGCCGGGCGATTTGGCTGCCGCGTATTACGCGCAACGTGCTTCTGCTGGTTTGATCATTTCAGAAGCAGTACAAATCTCGGAGCACGGCAAAGGCTATCCAGCCACGCCCGGTATTTACAGCAATGCGCAATGTGACGCTTGGAGAAAAATCACCGATTCTGTCCACGCTGCGGGTGGCGTTATTTTTCTTCAACTGTGGCATGTGGGTCGAATCTCACATACGTCTTTGCACCCCAAGGAGGGCTTGCCTGTCGCACCCTCTGCCATCAAGCCCAGCGGCAAGGTGTACACAGCCACATGGGCTTTGGAAGACTATGAAACGCCGAGAGAAATGTCGCTGTCAGAGATAGACGCTCTGAGACAGTCGTACATTCACGCCGCAAAACAAGCCAAGTTGGCAGGTTTCGATGGCGTTGAGCTTCATGCCGCCAATGGCTACTTGCTGGACCAATTTTTGCAAGATGGCAGCAACCACCGCACGGATGCTTATGGTGGTTCTGTTGAGAACAGATGCAAATTGGTGCTTGAGATTTTGAATGACATCATTCCTGTTTGGGGCAGCGGCAGAGTCGGCATCCGTCTTTCGCCTTATGGTGAATTCAACGACATGAAAGATTCTGATCCTGTTGGCTTGTTTACTTATTTGATTGAAAAGCTCAATCCATTGAACCTTTCATATTTGCACTTGATTGAGCCGCGTGCCACATCTGCTGGCGGCAGCGATCAAATTGCCGAAGATGCACCAAGCACTGGAAAACTCTTTGGAAAATTATTCAAAGGCGCAGTTGTTTTGGCGGGCGGCTTCAACAAGGAAAATGCAACCGTCGCCATTGAACAAGGTGAGGCTGATGCCATTGCGTTTGGCCGCATTTTTATCTCCAATCCAGATTTGCCAAAGCGTCTCGAGCATGACTTGCCATTGACACCTTATGACAGAGCTACCTTTTATGGTGGAGATGCCAAGGGCTACACAGACTACCCGTATGCAGATTGATATTTGCAAGGTGAAGGCAAAGTAAGGGCGTTGTGAAGGCGATGACCCAACTTACAGAATTCAAATGCGCGCTACCCAAAAGACTTCCCCACGCATGAATTTATTTTGGTTGGCATCTGCGTTTTATGTGGCGCTTAGGCCCAAGCACAAACGCCACCTGCTCCTGTTCAAGAAATTTCACGTGTCAAAGTACCTGTTTTAACTGTCAAAGAATTCAACAGAACCCTGCCCAACCCAGCGCTCAAATGTCTTTCCTCGGCAGATCCCTCTGCGCCTGTGGTGGAAGGTGCGACGCCCATCGCGATTCAACAGGCCCCTGTTCCGCATGCTAGGGAAATATCAAACCAGCAATGGCGCCATTCATGCAAGACGCCAAAATGGCTGCAATGAATGATGGCCATGCCAATGAATTTAATTCATCTCTGCGTTCTGGAATCATCGCAGACAGTCCGCTGATTTGAATACCTATGCTTCCCAAGTTGGCAAATCCGCACAGCGCATAAATCATGATCAGTCGGGAGTGTGAACTGAGTGCAGAGTCGGGTAATTTCATCAAATCAAGATAGGCTAAAAATTCATTCAGCACTGTTTTGACACCTAAGAGTTGGCCTCCTGTGCTGGCTTGATCCCAGGGGACACCCATGAGCCACGCCACCGGTGCGAAGAGCCATCCCACGGTGCCTTGGATGGTCAGAGAATAGCCAAACTGCGCGCCTGCCCAGCCCAAACCATCGTTGCCTAAGGCAATCAAGGCGCTCAGAACGATCAAGATGGCCACAACATTTAAACAAATGGATAAACCTTCTGACGTTCCCCTCGTGATGGCATCCATCACGCTTTTGTAGGGCTGATCGATCTGGGTTTTGGTCGCCTGAGCAGATCCGGTTTGAATTTTCAAACTTTGCTTTTCAGGCATGAGCAGGTGGGCGAACAAAATTGAAGCTGGCACTGACATGATCGATTTTGTGATGAGATGGCCCAATACGCCTCCCATGCCAGGACCTAACTGTGGTCCAAGCATCGCTGAATAGATCACCATCATGGAGCCTGCAATCATGGCCATGCCTGCTGTCATCACCAAAAGCAAATCATGTTTTGACATACGCGCCAAGTAAGGCTTGACCATGAGCGCCGACTCGACTTGACCAAGAAAAACGTTGATCACTGCCACCAGACCTGCTGGGCCATGTGTGTTCAGTGTGCGCTCAAAAAAGCCACTGATCAATTTCACCAAGAGTGGCAAAACATGCCAGTACCAAAGCAGCGCAGAGAGCGCCGAAATAAAAATAATCAGGGGAAGAATTTGAAATCCCAAAGTCACCATCAAACCGGGATCTTTGATCTCAAACGGCGCTGGGCCTCCGCCGATGTATCCAAAAACAAAAGAAGTTCCTTTCGCGCTGGCCTGACTGAGTGCCTGTACACCACTGTTTAAGGCTTCAAGCGCACTTTGAAGAAAACTCAATTGGGTGAACGCCACGCAAATGACAAATTGCATGACGATAGCGCTGATGACCAGCCGCCAATTGATATTGCTGCGATCCTGGCTAAGAGCAACGGCAATGGCAACAAATACGCCAATACCAACAACGCCTTGTACAGCGCTGGCGTCAATCATTGATGCGTCCTACTGTTTCCATGCCTTTGGCTCGGTAAATTGCTTGCGCTTGAGGCTTCTTCATGAAGTCCAACATCAACGTGGCGGCAGCCGGATCTTTGGCTTGTGACATCAAGCCAGCAGAAAACACGGTGTACAACTGCATGGGCGCGGGCAGAGGCCCCACGTAGTCGGCTCCGGGCACTGCCTTGAGTTCGCTGATCATTTGAACGGCCAGTGCTGCATCGCCCTTGACCACCAATTCAGCCACCAAGCCACCAGCCGGAACTTTGGCTTTTTGTTTGACCTCGGCGCCAATGCCCATTTTGTCGACCAAGCCAGCAAAGTACTGTCCACTGGCGCCAGTGCCTGTGTAAGCCACAGAGGGGGCATCCAGCAAGGCCTGCTTGAAGGCGGCAACGCTGCTGATGTCTGGGCGCGGAGCACCCGCTTTGACGGCAACGCCAATGCCCGACTTGGCCATGTCGGTGCGCGAGCCTGCTTGGAGTCGCCCTTGCTGGGTCAAGCTGTCAATCAATGGGCCCGTCAAGATCACCATGTCGGCTGTGTCGCCTCGCTTGAGCCGATCGATGATGATGTTGGATGTGTCATAGCTGATGGTCACGCGTTGACCTGTTTCACGCTCGTAGGCGGGGATCAACTCTTGCATGATGCTGGAAACACCTGTGGACGAAATAATGGACAAGTCGGCCATTGCACAGGTGCTCACCAGTTGCAACAAAGCAAGCATATAAGCGCGCAAATTGATCATCTTTGACTCCTGAAAATAAAAATGTAAAAAAGTGCAATCCAGTCTAAACCCAGCGCACAGAATTCAGTTGTCTTGTAGGTGTCCGCCATGAGGTGGTCAAGACCTTGAAGGACTGACGGACCCTGATGAGGCCTATTACCTGCCCAGTGTGGACTGTCTGTCGAAAGGCTGTCGACACTTGGCCCCGAGCCTGTTGTCAAGACTTTGAGCGAAATTTCTTGTGCTAGAATTTTGTTTTTCCAGAGCGGCTGTAGCTCAGCTGGATAGAGTACTTGGCTACGAACCAAGGGGTCGTGGGTTCGATTCCTGCCAGCCGCACCAAACGTGAAGCCCCAGAACAGTGATGTTCTGGGGCTTTTCCGTTTCTGTCTTGCTCAATCGGTCGTTTTGAAAGCCACGATGGGTGTCGTGCCACCCTGCACCGATTTGCCACTGATGGACACAAACACCTTGCGTCCGTAAAAGAAAGGCAAGCCCCAATCGAAGGATGAGCCCAAGCCGGCCAAGTTGGGCTGCACGGCAAACGTGTCACTCACCGAGTCTGCATTGCCAACCTTGAATGTGACCAAAGCAGAAACTGTGTCCGTGCTGAGGGTGGCTGTTTTGGTGAGCTCTGTGCTGGGGCAATAAAACCCTCTGGACAGGGTGCAACGCGCCAAAGTGTTGTCTGAAAAAAATATCCCATTCGATCCGCTGTCGATGAAGCTTTGCGTATACACGCGTCCTGCATAGGTGGTGGTGAAGTAGCCGTTGTCATCTAGCTTGAAGACGGTTTCTGAGGTGATGGTGTTTTTGTCGGTGGTGCCTATGCCAAACACCATCGTGCCCGAAGCGCTGACTTGGCCTTTGGCGTCTACAGCGGGCAAGGTGATCACAACGCCGTTGTCGTTGCTTGGCAGCATCGCCACTGGATTGGTGACTTGTGACGCCAAGGGCACCGCGGTGGGCACGCATGGCGTGCTAGAACACGCGTAATAGTGCGCGGTCAGTGCGCGTGTTGCACAGCTGGCGCAATCTTGTTGGAATGACCCAACGCCAAGAATTCCGTTGGCGCCCAGTGCATTTTGCGTGTTCATGGCGTTCCCGCCCCCTATGGCGCAAGAGTTGGGGACTTGGGCATAGTTGCCATCGATCACTTGGATGGGCACCGCCGCCGCAGTTTGACCCCCCAGTTTGATGTCTGCCGTGAAAACGCCTCCCCATGTGTAGCCGCTGATGAAGTGCGTGCATTCAGCGAGTGGGCTGTTGTTGATTTGGGTTTGGGCCAAAGGTATAGAAATGGCATTCGTGTGCAACCTCAAACCATAAGAGCCAGTGTCTACCAGCACATGGTCAATGGTTTGGCAGTTGTTGCTTTGAGGCTGACAAATTTCTAAACTGACGAAGCCTTGGTTGGGGTAATTGGCGTTGGATGACCATTTTTCAACGGTAATTTTCATGGCATTCAAATCGACAGAGGCACTTGTGGAGAGTGAAGCACTGTCGGGTGGTGTGGCTACGCTGGCACCTGAGCCCGAACCACCGCCGCACGCAGTCAACAAACCCATGAAAAAAATGACCGCGCAACGTTTGATTTCACGCATTTACTTGATGTCGCTGAGGCTCACACCCTGTGGCGCGAGTGTGGGCAAAAAAGCAAGTCCAAAGAAATCGTTCATGCGTCCACCTGTTTGCAATACAAAATCAGAGGACTGGACCGCAACAGGTGTTCTGGCCGTCGTGATTTGAGCAAGTGCCGTTTGGTAACGGCTGAAGAAATTACCCAACAAGGGAACCAAGTCGGGTTTGCTTTCACCCCGCCAAGCGATTCCAAAAACAATTCCAGTCTTTGTCAGATATTCATGGATCTCGACGTCATCTTGCGAGATGATTTTTTTGATCTCGTAAGCCAAAGGCTTGGTCGAGGTGATTGCTTGACTGCTCTTGATGGCAACACCGTGACCTGAGGTGAGTGAGGCAGAGCCCAACTCGGCATGAAGACACGCAGGTGAGAGGCTCAATAGAAAGAGCCAACACATGAATCGTTGTAGGGAGTTCATGGGCTCATTCTAAATGAAGTCCATAGTATTAATTTCGCATGAACGTGGTTCAGATGCCTACAGGCGCATCACAAGGGCAATGTTTCAAACGTGTCGTAGGTTTTCTTCAGCCAATTTTTGACGCGCTGGCGTTCCAGCAGTCCCAGGGCATCCGCACCTGCGGGGTGGTTCAAGGCAGCCCAAAAACTGGCATTTTGGCGGTCAATCTTTCGCATGCTGGCTTCTTGCAGCAAACCCAAGCTCACCACGCGTGCGCCAAGTTGCAATGCCTTGTCATAAGCAGGCGAATGCTCCAGTTGTGAAAAATCGCTGCCACGTCCAAAGTTTTTAACGACCACATAGTTCGGTCCTGCACCAAAGGTGTCGATCAACTTGTCCAACAAATCGACCGAATCTTTGCCGGCATCTGCGATGTGCCACAAGTTCACGGCCACGCCCATGCCTGCCATGACAGCAAACAAATCGGAGTCTTTCGCCCAGCGTGCCATTGGTGCAGCCGTTTGTGCGGCAAGGTCGACGATCACGCTTTGTGTTTTGCCAGCAAAGTTTTGTTCGAGCGCGGCGGCGATCACGTCCAAGCTCTCATAGTTGTCAATGACCACGGGGGACGCAAAGTCTTCGTAAAAACGAATGAACGAGGTGTGTGACCGGTCCGTGTCAAACCCCGTGAACAGTTCGTTTTTGTCGATGAAGTATTGCGCCAGCACGCGTGCCACCACAGATTTGCCCACACCGCCTTTTTCGCCGCCGATGAAATTGAGAGAACTCATATTTTTTATTTGCAGGTTTGACATACACAAGCAAGATCGCTTGATGTGATGTGTTTGCAAGAAGCATGCGCAGCAGATCAAGGGGACTCGATCATGATTTGCCTTGAATTGGTGCGCATTCGCGTTGTCCCATGGTGACAGGGAGCCGTGCCATCCGCTTGCGTCTCGGCGCTCACCACTTGTGTGCAAGATT
>CANFJA010000007.1 GCA_947447235.1 Comamonadaceae bacterium | reverse complement strand
AACGCAAGCGATGCAAGCCGCCTGCATCCGAAGGCAAGCGCCGCTTGATACGCTCGCCCAGTTGGTCCACCTGATCCAACACCTGCTGGATGTCGAGGTCTGGGTACTCATCTTGCGCCAAACTGGTGGCCGCTTCAAGCAAAGGAAAGTGCGTGTCACTTTGAACCAGTGACGCGAAATAAGTCAACGCCGTGGGAACTTCGAGTTTGAAATTCATCTCTTCACCTCTTCTTATCTGCGCCACAACACACGCAACTTCAAGCCCAAGCCCATCAGACACGCAAAGTACAACACAGCACTGAGGGTCAGCACACCGGCCATCGTCGCCACACGTACCCAAGGCGTGTCATGCATCGCTGTCCAGTCCCAGTGCCCACAAGCCCAAAACAGCCACGCACCCAGCACAGCGCTGCTGGTCGTCACTTGCAACACAAAACGCCCCCAACCGGGCGTGGGTTGGTAAGTGCTTGCCTTGCGCAGACCCCATAAGAGCCAAGCGGCATTCACCAACGCACCCAAGCCAATCGACAAAGCCAACCCTGCATGCGCGAGGTAGGGCACCAGCAGCACATTCAACAGTTGCGTGAGGACAAGCACGGCCACCGCAATACGCACGGGGGTGCGAATGTCTTGGCTGGCGTAATAGCCAGGAGCCAGCACCTTGATGGCCACCAAGCCGAGCAAGCCCACCCCGTAGCCCATCAAGGCCAAGGTGGTTTGCCGCACATCATGGGCGCTGAAGGCGCCATAGTTGTAGAGCACGGCCACCAGCGGTTGCGAAAACACCAACAAGGCCACAGCACAGGGCAACGCCAAGACAAGCACCAAGCGCAAGCCCCAGTCCAACATATCGGAGTACTGCGCCGTGTTGTTGGCCGCTTTGGCCGCGGACAACTGCGGCATCAACACCACCCCTAAAGCCACACCCAGCAACGCGGTGGGGAACTCCATCAGACGGTCCGCATAGCTGAGCCAACTGACACTTCCTGGCGTCAGATGCGAGGCAATTTGCGTGTTGATCAACAAAGAAATTTGCGCCACCCCCACGCCGAGCAAAGCAGGTGCCATGAGACGCAAGATGCGTTTGGGCCCATCTGCAGACCAAGACTCAAGCAGCACTTGCCAGCCCACGCCGATGTGCGGCAGCAAACCCAGTTGGCGCAATGCCACCAGTTGCATGGTCAGTTGCAGGGCCCCACCCAACATCACGCCTGCCGCTAACGCATAAATGGCAGGCAGACCCCATGAAGCGAACATGGGCCCGCCCCACCAAGCCGCCAAGATCATGGCCAGATTCAGCAAAACGGGCGTGGCGGCAGGTACGGCAAAACGCTTCCAAGTGTTGAGCACGCCAGCTGCCAAGGCCACCAACGACATGAACGCAATGTAGGGAAACATCCAGCGTGTCATCACCACTGCCACATCAAACCCTTGGGGCGACTGCTCAAGGCCACTGGCCATCACCCAAACCAAAGCGGGCGCCGCGATCACACCCAAGACACTGACAATCAGGAGAACCCAGAGCAACAAAGTGGCCACTTGGTTGATCAACACGTGGGTGGCTTCATCGCCATGCTGCTGCCTGCTGGCGGCCAACACAGGCACAAACGCTTGGCTGAACGCCCCTTCAGCAAAAAGGCGACGAAACAAATTGGGAATGCGAAACGCCACATTGAAGGCATCCGTCAGGGCATTCGCGCCAAACATCGATGCAATCAAGAGTTCACGCACCAGACCTGTGATGCGAGAAACCAGGGTCAGGCCCGAGACGATAGAGGCAGATTTGAACAATGACACCAGCACAGTGTAGCGAGGGCTTGGGGCGCTTTTCGCACCGTTGACCAGTCACCACTAGGGGGTTTGGTATACTTGCGGGCTTTGCTGCATCATCCTCAAACCTTAAGGAATCCTCACCATGGCATCAGCCAAACCCAAGAAAAAGAACCCGCGCCTTGCGTCGGGCCGTAAACGCGTTCGCCAAGACATCAAAATCAACGCGGCCAACACCTCGCTGCGTTCCAAATACCGCACCGCCGTGAAGAACGTTGAAAAAGCTGTGCTCGCAGGTGACAAAACCAAAGCGACCGAATTGTTTGCCAAGATGCAAGCTGTGGTGGACACGGTGGCCGACAAAGGCATCTTCCACAAAAACAAAGCTGCTCGCGACAAGAGCCGCCTCTCGACCAAGGTCAAAGCCTTGGCAACCGCTGCCTGATCATTCAGGCAAACAGCCCGGTCTGAATGCTCAGACCGCCGTTTGTATCGGGTGCGCTGCAGCAAAAGTAAAAACCGCTCCTTGGAGCGGTTTTTTGTTGCCCAAACGGCTTGAAGCATCTTGTGATCTCAAAGACTTTTAAAACCTCAGACAAGACTGTCGGGCAACAAACAAGCCTCCACCACTTGCAAATCATTGTCTCTGGCAAAGTTCATCACGAAGTCCCATGCCATAGGTTCTTGTGAACGCAAGTCGGTATGGACGATGACGCATTTGCTGCCATCTAAGGTATTGGGAACACACCAAGGTGAGTAGCTCAAATGACTTCCAGGCACCGCCCCCCCCGGTCGAAATTGACTCATCACTCCCGCCAGACGCTCGGCCCAATCACTGGGACGAAAGGTACGGCCTGCATGGGTTAACCCCAAGATAAAAACTTCTTTGGCGGAGTGAGAAACCATCGGGTAGAGGCTGAAAACAGGGTCTTGGTGACTGGGGATCTGCCCGCGTCACCGGTGTGTCAACCATTCTATCTTATATAAGACTTGTGACACTTGAATGTCCTGACTGACAAGTCATGCGCACCACACATTCAGCCCATTCAAACCGTCACACAGCAGCCTTTAAAATCCAGCCTCAACGGCTCAACCTTCGTTGGGTCGTTTTCATTTGGAGAAACCATGACCACGCCTGCAGCATCGCCCCACACCATGAACACCTATGGCCGCCTCCCTGTGGCCTTGTCGCATGGCCGAGGCTTGCGCGTGTGGGACACGGATGGGAAATGCTATTTGGACGCCTTGGCGGGGATTGCCGTCAACACCTTGGGCCATGCCCACCCCAAGCTCACGCCAGCCTTGCAAGACCAAATCGCCAAGATCATCCACAGCTGCAACTACTACCACATACCTCACCAAGAAGCCTTGGCCGCCAAACTGGTGGCGCTCTCAGGCATGACCAATGTGTTCTTTTGCAACAGCGGCTTGGAAGCCAACGAAGCGGCCCTGAAATTGGCGCGCAAGTTCGGCCATGGCAAAGGCATTGAAAAACCAGAGATCGTGGTCTACGAAAAAGCCTTCCACGGCCGCTCGCTCGCCACCCTGGCAGCAACGGGCAATGACAAAATCAAAGAAGGTTTCGGGCCCATGATGGAAGGCTTCATTCGCGTTCCGGTCAACGACATCGAAGCGCTGAAAAAGGCCACCCAAGGCAATCCCAATGTGGCGGCAGTCTTCTTCGAAACCATCCAGGGTGAAGGCGGCATTCAACCCATGTTTGCGCAGTATTTGAAAGAAGTTCGCCAGTTGTGTGACGAGCGTGACTGGCTGCTGATGATTGACGAAGTGCAATGCGGCATGGGCCGCACGGGCAAATGGTTTGCCCACCAGTGGGCAGGCATCGTGCCGGACGTCATGCCCCTGGCCAAAGGTCTGGGTTCAGGCGTACCCATCGGCGCAGTGGTGGCGGGCCCCAAAGCGGCCCACATCTTTCAGCCCGGCAACCACGGAACCACCTTCGGTGGCAACCCGCTGGCCATGCGTGCGGGTGTCGAGACCATCCGCATCATGGAAGAAGATGGTCTGCTGGAAAACGCGACAAAAGTCGGCGCTCATCTGCGTGCAGCCCTGGAGCGCGAATTGGGCGGCCTGACCGGCGTGAAAGAAATTCGCGGCCAAGGCCTGATGCTGGGCATTGAACTGACCCGTCCCTGTGGCGCGCTGATGCAACGCGCACTCGATGCGGGCTTGCTGCTGAGCGTCACGGCCGACAGTGTGATCCGCTTGGTACCGCCCTTGATCATCACCCCTGCAGAAGCCGACGAAGTGGTCGCCATCTTGGCCCCTCTGGTGAAAATATTTTTAGCCGAACCTGTATGAAACACTACCTGCAATTCACCGACCTCACGGTCGACGAGTACGCCTATGTGTTCACACGTGCTGCGCTGATCAAGAAAAAATTCAAGGCCTACGAAAAGCACCACACACTGGCAGACCGCACGCTGGCGATGATCTTCGAAAAAGCCTCCACCCGCACACGCGTGAGCTTTGAAGCCGGCATGTACCAGCTCGGTGGTTCGGTGGTGCACTTGACCACGGGTGACAGCCAGTTGGGACGCTCCGAACCCATTGAAGACAGCGCCAAAGTCATCAGCCGCATGGTCGACCTGGTGATGATCCGCACCTATGGGCAAAACAAGATCAACAGCTTTGCCGCCAACTCGCGCGTGCCCGTGATCAACGGTTTGACCAACGAGTTTCATCCGTGCCAGATCATGGCCGACTTGCTCACCTTCATCGAACACCGAGGAGACGTGAGCAATCCCCTCAATTGCCTCAAAGGCAAAGTGGTGGCTTGGGTGGGCGACGGCAACAACATGGCCAACACTTGGCTTCAAGCCGCTGACTTGCTGGGCTTCACCGTCCACGTGAGCACCCCCAGTGGCTACGAGGTGGACCCCGCCATTGCAGGTTTGATGACCCACAGCGAGTGTTTCAAGGTCTTTGCCGACCCCATGCAAGCCTGCCTTAGCGCAGACCTGGTGACCACCGATGTCTGGACCAGCATGGGCTACGAGGCCGAAAACGAAGCCCGTCAACGTGCTTTTGCCGACTGGTGTGTCGATGCCGACATGATGGCGGTGGCCAAATCCAACGCCTTGTTCATGCACTGCTTGCCGGCACACCGCGGCGAAGAAGTCAGTGCGGAAGTGATCGATGGCGACCAATCGGTGGTGTGGGACGAAGCCGAAAACCGCATGCACGTCCAAAAAGCGCTGATGGAGTATTTACTGCTCGGCCGTCAGTGATGTCTGCCTGCACCTCTTGCGGGGCCTGCTGCGCCAGCTTCCGGGTTGACTTCTCGGTGTTCGAACGCGACGACCACGGTGGCGCTGTGCCATCTGGCTTGGCCTTGGATTTGACCGACACCCTCTGCCGCATGCGCGGCACCGACCATTCCCCGCCTCGCTGCGGCGCACTCATGGGCGCCATTGGCCAAAAAGCCATCTGTGGCATTTACGAGTGGCGCCCTTCCCCTTGTCGTGAGTTTGAAGAAGGCAGCGATGCCTGCGAACAAGCCCGTCGCCGCCACCACTTGCCCCCTCTCAACCTGTCTTAAGCCCCATGGCGGTAGCCATATAGCCAGGGCAGATCCATCAAGCGTGCACCCAACATGCGTAGGCCCGCATCACGCGCCCATTGCACCGGTCCGGTGGCATGGAATAAGTCCCCATTGCGCATCGCGCGTGTTTGCACTTGGGCGTTACGCTGCCAGCGGGCCTGCGCAAACGCACGCAAGCGCATCGGCACATCGCAATCTGCACGAGCCGTCCATTGATGGCCCAACTCAGCCGCATCTTCGATCGCCATGCCTGCTCCCTGCGCCAAATAAGGCCGCATAGGGTGGGCCGCATCCCCCACCAACACGGCACGGCCCTGCACATGCGCGTGGGCATCGCACATTGGCACACGGTCACACAGCGGCCACAAGCGCCAATCACCACAAGCCTCGACCACAGCATGCAAGGCCGAACAAGCGCCTGTTAACGCAGCTCGCAAATCGGCACGGGTGGCTGCAGCGGTCTGACGCAAGTTCCAACCCTGCAGTTCTTGCAATGCCACCCCTTCCAGCTGCCCCTCGGTGAGGCACACCACATTGAGCCATTCACCGCCTCGCACCGGGTACTGAACCACATGCACACGAGGGCCCATCCACACCGTCACGTCTTGAGTGCGCAAATGAACCGGCAAGTCAGACTGCGCCACCAAGGCCCGATACGCCAAATGCCCCGTCATACGGGGAGCACCATCAGCGAGTAACTGTTGGCGCAGGACACTCCACACCCCATCGGCCACCACCAGGGCATCGGCACGCTCAGTGCGGTCCACGTCTTGGTCAGACAAAGCCACGGACACCGCATCGCCCAGGTTCTGCACGGCGAGTACCTGTGCATCACATTGCACCGCCACACCTTGCGCTTGGGCGGCTTGCGACAACAAGGTCTGCAAATCGGCACGGTGGAGGGTGAGGTAAGGCGCGCCGTAGCGTGCAGGCATGTCCCGCAAAGACAACGTGGCCAACACCTTGCCTGACAACGCACTGCGCGCGTGCAAGTTGGCAGGACATGCGGCCACCGATTCAAGTGCAGACGACAAGCCCCAAGCATTGAGGATGTGCGTGACATTGGGCCCCAACTGCACCCCCGCGCCAACTTCCGTCAAAGCAGATGCACGCTCCAACACACGAACCACCGCACCCGCACGAGCAAGACACAAGCCACTCGCCAATCCGCCAATCCCGCCGCCTGCAATCAACACCTTTTCAGTCATAGGTGTCATTGTGCATGGCGGGCTGAAACAGCAAGCCAGAGATTTATGATCCATGTTTTCTCTGTCACCACGCAAAGGCCCCTATGAAACGCAGAACACTCCTCCAGGCCACAGCTGGCTCGGCCCTCCTGCCTGCCTTGGCCCATGCGCAAGACAAATACCCACACAAACCCGTGATCTGGGTTTGCCCCTACGCAGCGGGTGGCAACGCCGACAGCCGCTCACGCCAGGTTGCCAAAGCCATGAGCGCCCTCTTAGGACAACCCATCGTGGTGGATAACAAAGCAGGCGCTGGCGGCAACATTGGCACCGAAGCCATTGCACGCGCTAAGCCCGATGGCTACACCTTAGGGATGGGCAACTTTGCCCCGCTGGCGGTCAACCAGACCCTGTTCAAGAAACTCAACTTCGACCCCATCAACGACATCGTGCCGATATGCCTGATCGAAAAAGGGCCTTTGATCTTGATGGTGCGCAACGACTCGCCCTACAAATCGGTCAAAGACATCGTGGCGGCGGCCAAAGCAGCGCCCGGCAAACTCAGCTACGCATCGGGCGGCATTGGTGGCTCTCACCACCTGAGTGCTGCTTTGTTTGAACACGTGGCTGACATCGACATGATCCACGCGCCCTACAAAAGCGGCTCGGCAGGTGCCACCGACTTGATGGGTGGCCAGGTGCACATGATGTTTGAGCAAATGTATGCCGCCATGCCCTCCATCAAAGGGGGGCGCATGCGCGCTCTGGCGATCACCAGCAAAGTCCGTTCGCCCTTGTTGCCCGATGTACCCACCATGGGCGAACAAGGCTATCCCGCCATTGAAGTTCAAAACTGGCAAGGCTTGGTGGGCCCCAAAGGCATGCCCACCGAACTGATCAAGCAACTCAATGCCGTCTGCAACCAGGCGCTGCAAACCGCCGAGGTGAAAGAAAAAATCTTGAGCCAAGGCAATGAATTGGGCGGCGGCACCCCTGAGCAATTCACCACCCTCATCAAAACCGAAGCCCCACGCTGGGCCAAGGTGGTGCGCGAAGCCAAAATGGAAGTTGAATAAATCATGACAATCCTCAAAGCCCCTGAGCTGCTGCTGCCTGCTGGCTCGCTCGACAAAATGCGCGCCGCCTACGACTTTGGTGCCGATGCCGTGTATGCCGGCCAACCGCGCTACAGCTTGCGTGCCCGTAACAACGAGTTCCGCTTGGAACAAATCGGCATCGGCATTGCCGAAGCGCACCAGCGGGGCAAGAAGTTTTTCGTCACCAGCAACTTACTCCCGCACAACGACAAGGTGCGCACCTATCTGCGCGACATTGAGCCCGTGATTGCCATGAAGCCCGACGGTTTGATCATGGCTGATCCAGGGCTCATCACCATGGTGCGTGAAAAGTGGCCAGAGGTGCCCATCCACCTGTCGGTACAAGCCAACACGGTGAACTGGGCGGCGGTGAAGTTTTGGCAAAAAATCGGCCTCACGCGCATCATCTTGTCGCGCGAACTCAGCCTGGACGAGATTGAAAAAATTCGCCAAGAATGCCCCGACATGGAGCTGGAGGTGTTTGTGCACGGTGCGCTGTGCATTGCCTATTCGGGCCGCTGCTTGTTGTCGGGCTACTTCAACCGCCGCGACCCCAACCAAGGCACCTGCACCAACGCCTGCCGATGGGGCTACAGCACACAAGCCAGTGCCACCGACCCCAACACCGGCGAGGCCATGGCCATCCCGATGGAAGGTGACTTTGACTTTGCCACGGCCCAGCAAGAAGCCGAGTCCACTTTCTCGGCTTGCGGCGATGGCCAACGGCACCCTGCCGCCGACAACATTTACCTGCTCGAAGAAAAAGGCCGCCCCGGTCAGCTGATGCCCATCATGGAGGACGAGCACGGCACCTACATCATGAACAGCAAAGATTTGCGGGCGGTGGAGTATGTCGAGCGCCTGACAAAAATTGGCGTCGATTCGCTCAAGATTGAAGGCCGCACCAAGTCGCTCTACTACGTGTCACGCACGGCCCAGGTGTACCGCCGCGCCATTGACGATGCCGTGGCAGGACGGCCTTTCAACCCTGAACTCATCACCGAGCTCGAAGGCTTGGCCAACCGCGGCTACACCGCCGGCCTGATGGACCGCCGCCCAGCCAACGACTACCAAAACTACGAAACCGGCCACTCGGTGGCGCACCGCAGCCAGTTTGTGGGCGAAGTCAAAGCCACTGCCGATGGTTGGGCCGAAGTGGAAACAAAGAACAAGTTTTCGGTCGGCGACCGGCTTGAAATCATCCACCCCAGTGGCAACCAAACCATTGAACTCACCGCCATGAAAAATGCCCAAGGTCAAGCCATTCAGGTGGCTGTCGGCAACCCTGTGCGTGTGTGGATTCCACTGCCTGCCAACCGTGACGGAGCCTTGGTCGCGCGCTTGCTGTGATGGACTTGGAGTTCGGCCATGTCCCCCCACACTTCGCACAAAAGCCAAGCGTTCTGTCAACGCTTTAATTTGGGTGTGCCCATCTTGCTGGCCCCCATGGCCGGTGTGAGCCCGCCCAGCTTGTCCATTGCCGTCATGCAGGCGCAAGGCATGGGCGCTTGCGGCACTTTGCTCATGCAAGCCGAGTCCATCCACCGCTGGGCCGCCGACGTGCGCGCCCACACCCCTGGGCCTTTCAATCTGAATTTGTGGGTTCCTGATCCCACGCCGCAGCGCGATGCGGCGCACGAACAGCAATGGCGAGACTTTCTTGGGGCATGGGGGCCCGCCGTTGCACCAGACGCAGCCGATGCCAAACCACCTCATTTCGCAGACCAATGTGCGGCCATGCTCGACGTCAAGCCAGCGGTGATTTCGTCGGTCATGGGCTTGTATCCGCCTGCATTCGTGCAGGCCATGAAAGCCGCCGACATTGCCTGGTTTGCCAACGTCTCCACAGTGCGCGAAGCGCTGGCCGCAGAAGCGGCAGGTGCCGATGTGATCGTGGCCCAAGGCATGGAAGCCGGCGGCCATCGTGGCTGCTTTGATGCACGCTTGGGCCAAGACCAGTTGGTCGGCTTGTTTGCGCTGCTACCCGCCATCGTGGACGCCGTGAAAGTCCCCGTGGTGGCCACGGGCGGCATTGGCGATGCGCGCGGCATTGCCGCGGCTTTTGCCTTGGGTGCCAGCGCCGTACAAATGGGCTCTGGGTTCCTGCGTTGCCCCGAGGCACGCCTGCCCAGCGCGTGGACTGACGCGATGGCCCAAACCCAACCCGAAGACACCGTCCTCACACGTGCCTTCAGTGGCCGTCTGGGTAGAAGCTTGTCCAACGCCTATGTGCGAGCCGCCCATTCACAAAACGCCCCAGCGCCAGCCCCCTACCCGGTGCAACGCGCGCTGACGGCGGCCATGCGCGACGAGGCCTTGCAAGCCAACGACGTTGAACGCATGCAAGCTTGGGCCGGACAGGCCAGTCGTTTGGCACAAGCCACCCCAGCGCGTGCGCTGGTGCAGCAGTTGTGGCATGGCGCACAGGCATTGATGCCACACTGATTTCGGTCAAAACCATAAAAAAAGCGCCATGCGTTACCGCATGGCGCCTTCACATTCAGTGGGGTCACCCCCACCGCTTGCGCTTTAAGCCGCCACTTTGTCAGCCGCTTCCTTGTACTCAGCAATCTGGTCGAAGTTGAGGTACTTGTAGATCTTGCTGCCATCGGCGTTGATCACGCCCATGTCGGCCAAGTACTCGGCTTGGGTGGGGATGCGGCCGATCTTCGATGCCACGGCCGACAACTCGGCTGAGCCCAAATACACCTGTGTGTTTTTGCCCAAACGGTTGGGGAAGTTGCGGGTGCTGGTGGACATCACGGTCGCGCCTTCTTTCACCTGCGCTTGGTTGCCCATGCACAGCGAGCAGCCTGGCATTTCCATGCGGGCACCGGCATTGCCGAAGATGCCGTAATGGCCTTCTTCGCTCAACTGCTGAGCGTCCATCTTGGTAGGCGGTGCCATCCACAACTTGACAGGGATGTCACGCTTGCCTTCGAGCAACTTAGAGGCGGCACGGAAGTGGCCAATGTTGGTCATGCAAGAGCCAATGAACACTTCATCAATCTTGGCACCCGCCACGTCCGACAAGGTCTTGGCATCGTCGGGGTCATTGGGGCAGCACACGATGGGTTCGGTGATGTCGGCCAAATCGATCTCGATCACCGCCGCGTATTCAGCGCCGGCGTCAGGCTGCAACAGTTGGGGGTTGGCCAGCCAAGCTTCCATGGCTTGGATGCGACGGGTGATGGTGCGTGCGTCGGCATAGCCTTGGGCAATCATGTTCTTCAACAACACGATGTTGCTGTTGAGGTACTCGATCACAGGCTCTTTGTTCAGGTGCACGGTGCAACCTGCAGCCGAGCGCTCAGCAGAGGCGTCAGACAACTCAAACGCTTGCTCGACCTTCATGTCGGGCAGGCCTTCGATTTCCAAAATACGGCCAGAGAAAATATTCTTCTTGCCTTTCTTTTCCACCGTCAACAAGCCTTGCTTGATGGCATAGAGCGGAATGGCGTGCACCAAATCACGCAGGGTCACACCGGGTTGCATCGTGCCTTTGAAGCGCACCAACACCGACTCCGGCATGTCCAGGGGCATCACGCCGGTGGCAGCGGCAAACGCCACCAAGCCCGACCCCGCAGGAAAGCTGATGCCGATGGGGAAACGTGTGTGGCTGTCGCCACCGGTACCCACGGTGTCGGGCAGCAACATGCGGTTGAGCCAGCTGTGGATGATGCCGTCGCCGGGCTTCAAGCTGATACCACCGCGGTTGCTGATGAACTCTGGCAACTCGTGGTGCATCTTCACGTCCACGGGTTTGGGGTATGCCGCGGTGTGGCAGAACGACTGCATCACCAAGTCAGAGCTAAAGCCCAAGCAGGCCAAGTCTTTCAACTCGTCACGGGTCATGGGGCCGGTGGTGTCTTGTGAACCCACCGAGGTCATCTTGGGTTCGCAATAAGTACCGGGCAACACGCCCTGGCCTTCTGGCAAACCGCAAGCACGGCCCACCATTTTTTGCGCCAAGGTGAAGCCTTTGACCTTGTTTGTCGGCACCTGGGGCAAACGGAACAGGGTGGAAGCAGGCAAGCCCAGCGCTTCGCGGGCTTTGGTGGTCAAGCCACGGCCCACGATCAAGGGAATGCGGCCACCGGCACGCACTTCGTCAAACAACACCTCGCTCTTGACGGTGAAGCTGGCAATCTCTTTGCCGTCTTTGAATGCCTTGCCTTCGTAGGGGCGCAACTCAATCACGTCACCCATGTTCATTTGCGACACATCGAGCTCGATGGGCAAAGCGCCCGCATCTTCCATGGTGTTGTAGAAGATGGGAGCAATCTTGTTGCCCAAGCACACACCGCCGAAACGTTTGTTGGGCACAAACGGAATGTCTTCGCCGGTGAACCACAACACGCTGTTGGTGGCCGACTTGCGGCTGGAGCCGGTACCCACCACATCGCCCACGTAGGCCACCAGGTTGCCCTTGGCGCGCAGGTCTTCGATGAACTTGACGGGGCCGCGCTTGCCATCTTCTTCGGGGGTGATGCCATCGCGCTTGTTTTTCAACATGGCCAAGGCATGCAATGGAATGTCTGGGCGACTCCAAGCATCGGGCGCAGGCGACAAGTCGTCGGTGTTGGTTTCGCCCGTGACTTTGAGCACAGTCAAGGTGATGCTTTGGGGCACTTCGGGGCGGCTGGTGAACCACTCGGCGTCGGCCCAACTCTGCAACACGGCTTTGGCGTGGGCATTGCCTTTGTCGGCCTTGTCTTTGACGTCATGGAACTGGTCAAACATCAACAAGGTTTTCTTCAGTGCTTCGGCGGCCACACCACCCACTGCCGCGTCGTCCAGTAAGTCGATCAACGGGGTCAGGTTGTAGCCACCCAGCATGGTGCCCAACAACTCGGTGGCTTTTTCACGGCTGATCAGCGCGCATTTTTCAGTGCCGTGGGCCACAGCGGCCAAGTAGCTGGCTTTGACTTTGGCTGCATCGTCCACGCCAGCAGGCACGCGGTGGGTGATGAGGTCCACCAAGGTGGTTTCTTCGCCTTGGGGCGGGTTCTTCAGCAGCTCGATCAGCTCGCCGGTTTGCTGCGCCGTCAGGGGCAGCGGGGGAATGCCCAGCGCTTTGCGCTCGGCCACGTGGTCACGGTAGGCTTTCAACATGGTTTTCTCTCCGGTCTATCAAATCAAAAAAAGTGAGGGTTATTTCTTGGCCAAGCTCGCACCCGTGTTCAAGCCTTCCAGCAAGCTCACAGGGGGTGACAATTTCATGGCTTCTGCCACGGCCATTTGGTCAGGACTTTGGCATTCGTCGGCCATGCGCTGTCCGAGTTTGCTGTTCATGAGCATCGACTTGTTGGACAACTGCAGCCACATGGCCCCCGCATGGCTGTCCTCCAAACGAATGGCGCCCGTGGCAGACACCACAGGACTCATATGGAAGGTGGACTTGTTCATTTGCAGGTGGAAGTGGCCAGGGTTTTGTGGGTCTGCCGTCACGGACACCGAGTTGCCCAACTCACAGACCATGCGCCCGGTATGCACCTGCTCGGCCACAACTTTGGAGTCTTGCGCCATCGGCGGTTCAGACAATGGCATGGGTACTGGCACAGCGGGCCGTTTATAAGCAGCCACCGCTTTGGCGGGTGTATTTGCCTTGGCTTGCGTCTTGTCTTTGTGCTTGGGCTGCGCTTTGGCTTTCACCACGGGTTTGGCTGACTGAGATTCTTCAGGCGTTGCCGCTGGCAGCACGGCAGGCGCAAGCGCCATGCACACCACCACACCCAACCTCATCGCATTACGCATGACCTTCTCCTTGTGAATCACTGAAGAATAGCCGCACTTCGTCAGGCAAACGTCGACCTGTGCTGTGCGCTCGCTCGAGCAGATGCCAGAAGAAACGATAACTCGCACGGTCGTGCAAATGACCTGTATGGCTGATCGGCGCCCAATCGGCGGCTTGGGCTGCCAACACGATCTCGCTGGCCTGTTCAATCGCAGCCTCATCGGGCGCCATGGCCTCCAAAATGGGACGAATTTGCGCCGGATGAATGCTCCACATGCGGGTGAACCCAAACGCATGCGCCGCACGCTGTGCCGCAGCGCGCATGGCCTGGGCGTCGCTGAATTCGGTCACCACGCAATGCGAAGGCACTTTGCCGTGGGCATGGCAAGCACTGGCGATTTCCAGTTTGGCTCGCACGACCAAGGGATGGGTGAATTGGCCGGCAGCCGTCATGCCGTGGGCAGGAATGGCGCCACCGTGGGCAGACACAAAGTCCATCAATCCAAAACTCAAGGACTGAACCCTTGGGTGAGCCGCGATCTCAAACGCTCGGTGCACGGCGGCTGGCGACTCAATCAACACCTGCAAAGGCAAATGTGCAGCTCCCGCTTGCACCAACGCACGCTCGGCACGCTCAACGTCAGCCACCGACTCAACTTTGGGCACCATGATGTGACGCAAGCGGTGTCCCGCCTTGCCAGCAATTTGCGCGATGTCTGCTTTAAACGAAGGGTGGTCCACAGGGTGGACACGCACAGCTACGCGTGCGTGTGGCGAAGCGGCCAAGGCCAACTCTGTCACCAAGGCCGCATGCTCGGCTTCGCCGCCCACGGGGGCGCCATCCTCGCAATCGAGTGTGGCGTCAAACACGCAGGTGCCAAACTCTTGCATCATCTCGGCTTGCAGTTGCAAGCTTTTGCGCATGCGCACCTCGACGCCACTGTAGTGATCGCACACAGGCAGTTGAATACCCGATGCTTGCGCACCCAACAACACATCGCGCGGGTGCGCACCCCCTCCAACCTGTTGGGCGGTAGGGGCAGCGAGGCTCATGCGGGAGACGTCCTGTCGTGGCTTACTTGATCAGGTGGGCCACGCCAGCTTGCTCTTCAGTCAGCTCTTTGAGCGTCTTGTCGATGCAGCTTTGGCTGAAAGCGTCGATGGCCAAACCTTCGACCACTTTGTATTCGCCGTTTTCGCAAGTCACAGGAAAACCGAACATGACATCTTTGGGAATGCCATACCAGCCTTGTGAAGGAATACCCATGGTGACCCACTTGCCGTGAGTGCCCAGGGCCCAGTCACGCATGTGGTCGATGGCAGCGTTGGCGGCAGATGCTGCCGACGACAAACCACGGGCTTCAATGATGGCCGCGCCGCGCTTGCCCACGGTGGGCAAGAACACATTGGCGTTCCATTCTTGGTCGTTGATCATGTCTTTGACCGACTCGCCCTTGATGGTGGCAAAACGGTAGTCCGCATACATGGTGGGCGAGTGGTTGCCCCAAACGGTGAGTTTTTCGATATCGGCCACCGCTTTGCCGGTCTTGGCTGCAATTTGGCTGGCAGCACGGTTGTGGTCCAGACGCAGCATGGCGGTGAAGTTGCCTGGCTTCAAGTCAGGTGCAGCCTTCATGGCAATGTAGGCGTTGGTGTTGGCGGGGTTGCCCACCACCAGCACCTTGACGTCGCGCGATGCCACGGCATTCAAGGCCTTGCCTTGGGTGGTGAAGATGGCGCCATTGATGGCCAACAACTCGGCGCGTTCCATACCTGGACCGCGAGGACGCGAACCCACCAACAAAGCGTAGTCTGTATCTTTGAAAGCCGTCATCGGGTCGGAATGCGCTTCCATTCCGGCCAACAAGGGGAAAGCGCAATCGTCCAACTCCATCATCACCCCCTTGAGCGCTTTTTGAGCTTTCTCGTCAGGGATTTCCAACAATTGCAAGATCACGGGTTGGTCTTTGCCCAGCATTTCGCCAGAGGCGATGCGAAACAACAAGGCGTAACCGATTTGGCCAGCTGCGCCAGTGACGGCAACGCGAACAGGCTTTTTGCTCATGATGAAAACTCCAAAGGTAGGTGAAGGATGAAAAAAATATCACGACAAGTTTACCCGCGAAAACCCTCGGGCGCGCTGTCTTATGTCTTATAGAAGATATGATGCGAGCTTGACAAAGAACTGACACCCCTGTTTCGACCCACCATGGCCACCCACGCCCCTTTTGTTGATGCCCAAGTTTCATCGGGCAATTCGGACACCCTGAGCTTGGCGACGATGCAGGCCTCTTTAACGCCAGCGTTCAGCCCGCTCTATCAGCAAATCAAGGGCCTGATTTTGCAAAGCCTGCAGTCTGGCGAATGGAAGCCCGGTGAGGCCATCCCCAGCGAAATGGATTTGGCCGCGCGCTTTCGCGTCAGCCAAGGCACGGTCCGCAAAGCCATTGACGAATTGTCAGCCGACAACTTGGTGGTGCGGCGTCAAGGCAAAGGTACTTTTGTGGCCACACACGCCGAAAGGCAAGTGCAATATCGGTTTTTAAAGCTGCAACCCGACAACGGCGACACCCAAAGCGAGGGACCCGCAGCACGCACCATCATCGATTGCAAACGCCTACGCGCCAGCGCCGAGGTGGCGCGGGCCCTGAGCTTGCGTACCGGTGACTCGGTACTTCAAGTGCGCCGCGTGCTGTCGTTCTCGGGCGTCCCCACGATCTTGGAAGACCTTTGGTTACCTGGCACGCCCTTCAAGGGATTGACTGCTGAACGACTGAGCAGCCATCAAGGCGCGATGTATGCCATGTTTGAAACCGAGTTCGGCGTGCGCATGGTGCGGGCGGACGAAAGTATTCGGGCTGTCACGCCGGATGTTGCGCAAGCCGCATTGCTGAGTGTCGCCACCACGACTCCGCTGCTCAGCGTTGAGCGGGTGGCTTACACCTACAACGACACGCCCATGGAATTGCGCCGTGGTTTGTACCGAACCGACACCCATCACTACCGCAATGCCCTTAGTTGAAGCATGAAACCCTCACGTCAGTTTGTTGCGGTGCAATAGAATGAAAAACTGTTCTCAACAGCAGACCAAACTCAAGAAAGAACCTTATCCATGACCGAGCTTGCCAAAAAGCGGCCTGAGTTCCGCAACATCAACGCCTTGACCGACCTACCCTCCTACCGACTCCCGGTAGCGGGCATTGTGTCGATCTTGCACCGCATCAGCGGAGCCATCATGTTTTTGTTGCTGCCCTTCATCGTTTGGATGTTTGATACATCGGTCTCGTCCGAAATTTCTTTCGCCAAATTCAGTGCCGCCTTCAACATTGGCTTGGGTGTCGTGCCTGGTTGGTTGATCAAATTGGTCGCCTTGGCCATTTTGTGGGCTTACCTGCACCACATCATCGCTGGCGTGCGTCACCTGTACATGGACATTTGCCATGCAGTCACCAAAGAATTTGGTCACTCATCTGCCGTCATCACGTTGGTGTTGAGCTTGGGCCTGACCGCGCTCCTCGGTGCCAAGCTGTTTGGCCTGTATTAATTGATTTGTGGCAGAGCGTTTGAGCTTTGCTCCAACATGAAAGGATCTCCCCCATGTCGGTAAATTACGGTTCCAAGCGTGTCGTTGTCGGCGCGCACTACGGTCTTCGCGACTGGTTGGCCCAGCGCATCACGGCCGCCTTGATTTCTCTTTTCACCCTGGTGGTGTTGGCACAGGTTTTACTGACCAGCGGCGCCATTGGCTACGACAAGTGGGCTGGTATTTTCAGCACCCAATGGATGAAGGCCCTCACGTTCACCGTTTTCATTGCCCTGACCTACCACGTCTGGGTGGGCATGCGCGACATCTGGATGGACTACATCAAGCCCGTCGGTACGCGTTTGGTTTTGCAAGTTTTCACTTTGGTTTGGCTGGTGTCGTGTCTCGGCTGGGCCATTCAGGTTCTCTGGAGGCTCTGATTCATGACTGTTAAAAGCTCTATCCCACGTCGCAAATTTGACGTGGTCATCGTCGGTGCTGGTGGTTCTGGCATGCGCGCCTCACTGCAACTGGCGCGCGCTGGCTTGAACGTGGCGGTGTTGTCTAAAGTTTTCCCCACCCGCTCGCACACTGTGGCAGCACAAGGTGGCATTGGCGCCTCGTTGGGCAACATGAACGAAGACAACTGGCACTATCACTTCTACGACACCGTCAAAGGCTCCGACTGGCTCGGCGACCAAGACGCCATCGAATACATGTGCCGCGAAGCCCCCAAAGTGGTGTACGAGTTGGAACACATGGGCATGCCGTTTGACCGCAACCCTGATGGCACCATTTACCAACGCCCCTTCGGTGGTCACACTGCCAACTACGGCGAAAAAGCCGTCGAACGCGCCTGCGCTGCGGCAGACCGTACCGGTCACGCCATGCTGCACACGCTGTACCAACAAAACGTGGCCGCCAAAACCACTTTCTTTGTGGAATGGATGGCACTGGACCTGATTCGTGACGACGCCGGTGACGTAGTCGGTGTGACCGCGTTGGAAATGGAAACCGGCGAGTTGTACATCTTGGAAGCCAAGACCACACTGCTGGCCACCGGCGGCGCAGGCCGCATCTTTGCCGCATCGACCAACGCCTTCATCAACACCGGTGACGGCTTGGGCATGGCGGCACGCGCAGGCATTCCACTGGAAGACATGGAGTTCTGGCAATTTCACCCCACAGGCGTGGCCGGTGCGGGCGTGTTGCTGACCGAAGGATGCCGTGGCGAAGGCGCCATTTTGCGCAACAGCAATGGCGAGCGCTTCATGGAACGCTATGCCCCCGCCTACAAAGACTTGGCCCCACGCGACTATGTGTCGCGGTGCATGGACCAAGAAATCAAAGAAGGCCGCGGCTGCGGTCCCAACAAAGACTACATCAACCTCGACATGACCCACCTGGGCGTCGAGACCATCATGAAACGTCTGCCTTCGGTGTTTGAGATTGGCCACAACTTTGCCAACGTCGACATCACCAAAGAGCCGATCCCTGTGGTGCCTACCATCCATTACCAAATGGGTGGCATCCCCACCAACATCCATGGACAAGTCGTCACACAAGACGCCAACAACCAAAGCGTGGTGGTGAACGGCTTGTACGCTGTGGGCGAATGCTCTTGCGTGAGCGTGCACGGTGCCAACCGCCTAGGTACCAACTCGCTGCTCGATTTGTTGGTATTTGGCCGCGCTGCGGGCAACCACATTGTGGAGTTCAACCAGCAAAACAAACACCACAAGCACTTGCCAGAAAATGCTGCTGACATCTCCGTGGCACGTCTGGCCCGCTTGGACAGCAACAGCACCGGCGAATACGCCCAAGACGTGGCCAACGACATCCGCAACGCCATGCAGTCGCACGCCAGCGTATTCCGTACCCAGGCCTTGATGGACGAAGGTGTGACCAAGATGGCCGAACTGCGCGAACGCGTGAACAACATTGGCCTCAAAGACAAGTCCAAGGTGTTCAACACCGCGCGCATCGAAGCGCTGGAAGTTGAAAACCTGATCGAAGCCGCACAAGCCACCATCGTGTCTGCCGCAGCGCGACACGAGAGCCGTGGTGCACACACCGTGGACGACTACGGCGACACGCCTGAGCATCCCAATGGCCGCAACGACACCGAATGGCACAAGCACACCCTGTGGCACAAAGAAGGCAACAAGTTGTCTTACAAGCCGGTTCAAATGAAACCACTCACCGTTGAGAGCATCGAGCTCAAGACCCGTACTTTCTGATCAGGCACGCACCATGACACAACGCACGTTTCAAATTTACCGCTACGACCCAGACACCGACGCCAAGCCTTACATGCAAACCATTCAGGTTGAATTGGACGGCAGCGAGCGCATGTTGCTCGATGCATTGATGAAGCTCAAGGCGGTCGACCCCACCATCTCATTTCGTCGCTCATGCCGCGAAGGCGTGTGTGGCTCGGACGCCATGAACATCAATGGCAAAAACGGCTTGGCTTGTTTGACCAACATGAACACCTTGCCGGGCACCATCGTGTTGAAGCCTCTGCCGGGGCTGCCCGTCATCCGCGACATGATCGTGGACATGACCCAGTTCTTCAAGCAATACCACTCCATCAAGCCCTATTTGGTCAACGACACCCAGCCGCCCGAAAAAGAGCGCCTGCAGTCGCCCGAAGAGCGTGACGAATTGAACGGTTTGTACGAGTGCATCTTGTGCGCGAGCTGCTCCACCAGTTGCCCCTCTTTCTGGTGGAACCCCGACAAGTTTGTCGGCCCCGCCGGTTTGTTGCAGGCCTATCGCTTCATTGCCGACAGCCGCGACCAAGACACCGCTGGCCGTCTGGACAACCTCGAAGACCCGTATCGCCTGTTTCGCTGCCACACCATCATGAACTGTGTTGATGTTTGTCCCAAGGGTTTGAACCCCACCAAGGCCATCGGCAAGATCAAAGAATTGATGGTGCGTCGCGCCATCTAAGGCACTACGGCGCATACAAGGAGCACTCACTTGGACGCGAACGCACCATTTCGCGACACCTCGGTGGGTGACCCTTTGCTGGATGGCTTGAATGGACAAGACGCCCTGAGTGAGCGTGCTTTGAGCAAATTACGCTGGCGTTGTCGGCGTGGCCTGCTAGAAAACGACTTGTTCATTCAAAGGTTTTTTGAGCGGCATGAAACTCGCTTGACAGTGAGCCATGCACGAGGACTGTATGACCTGATGGATTTGTCGGACAACGATTTGCTCGATTTGCTGCTGCAACGCAAAGAATTGCCGAACCCCAAAACACAACAAGAAGCACAACACGTGCTGACGCTGCTGAGACATTGACTCCACAAGATTATTAGGAAAAAGACCATGAAACTTTCTGACAACAAAGCCACTCTGTCGTTCAGCAACGGCAGCCCCAGCATCGACATGCCCGTCTACAACGGCAGCATTGGTCCCGATGTGATTGACATCCGCAAGCTGTACGGTCAAACCGGCATGTTCACCTATGACCCAGGCTTTTTATCGACCGCATCTTGCCAGTCAGGCATCACCTACATCGACGGCGACAAAGGCGAGTTGCTTTATCGCGGTTACCCCATTGAACAGTTGGCGACCCAGTGCGACTACCTAGAGACCTGCTATTTGCTGCTCAAGGGCGAGTTGCCCAACGCCACCCAAAAGCATGATTTCACCAAGCTCGTGACCAACCACACCATGGTCAACGAGCAAATGCAATTCTTTTTGCGCGGCTTCCGCCGTGATGCACACCCCATGGCCGTGATGACCGGCTTGGTGGGCGCTTTGTCGGCCTTCTACCACGACAGCACCGACATCAACAACCCAGAGCACCGCGAGATCTCAGCCATCCGTTTGATCGCCAAAATGCCAACCCTGGTAGCCATGGCCTACAAGTACACCATTGGCCAGCCCTACATGTACCCCAAGAACGACCTGAGCTACTCAGGTAACTTCTTGCGCATGATGTTTGGTACACCCTGCGAAGACTACGTGGTCAACCCCGTGCTGGAGCGCGCCCTGGACCGCATCTTCATCTTGCACGCCGACCACGAACAAAACGCCTCCACCTCAACCGTGCGCTTGTGCGGATCTTCAGGCACCAACCCCTTTGCAGCCATCGCTGCTGGTGTGGCCTGCTTGTGGGGCCCTGCACACGGCGGCGCCAATGAGGCCTGCTTGAACATGCTGGAAGAAATTCAAGCCATGGGCGGCGTGGCCAAAGTAGGCGAGTTCATGGAGAAGGTCAAAGACAAAAACTCTGGCGTCAAGCTCATGGGTTTTGGCCACCGCGTTTACAAAAACTACGACCCCCGCGCCAAGCTCATGCAAGAGACCTGCGATGAAGTCCTCAAAGAACTGGGCCTGGAAAACGACCCTCTGTTCAAATTGGCCAAGGCACTCGAGAAAATTGCCTTGGAAGACGAATACTTCGTCAGCCGCAAGCTCTACCCCAACGTCGACTTCTATTCCGGCATCGTGCAACGCGCCATTGGCATCCCAGTGAACTTATTCACTGGCATCTTCGCCTTGGCCCGTACCGTGGGCTGGATTGCCCAGTTGAACGAAATGATCAGCGACCCTGAGTACAAAATCGGCCGCCCTCGTCAGTTGTTCACCGGCTCACCCGTGCGCCAGGCCTTACCTTTGGCACAACGCAAGTAAGCAGCCACATACCTGCCACTGGCAGGTGCTTATTCAAGCTGACCCCCCATCTTTTTTGATGGGGGGTTTTTTTATGCCTCAATACTTTGAGTGAACGCTTGACTCCGTGGTGACTGAGAGGGAGATGCCTGAAAGACAAAAGAAATTCTCTAAAAACGAGATGAATTCGTAAAAATCAAAAAATACTACTAAATTAATATATTTAGTACTTTTTAATGATTTTAATGATTTTAATGCTACAGTCGAACCCATGAGATGAACTATAAATAACTCATTTACAGAGGCGAGTGATGGCAATGAACAGTTTTTTGTCTAGATTCAAGTGTGGTGCTCCCGCTTTGTGGTTGGTGTGCTTGACTGCACTATGGCCTTGGAATGCGGCCCAAGCGCATGGCCTGTCACCCCAGCGGGTGTACGCCAGCGAGCCAGGCCAGATCCTCTTCGTCTTTCTGGCGATGAACATGTACAACACCGCCGAATTTTTTGACATCGAAGTTTTCTACCAAGACTTCGACAGCCCAATTGACTTTGCTGCATTGCCCCTGAAATTCAACTTAGCAGGCAACAGCTCGCGCAAATTCAAAGTCAAGTTCCTAGCCGAGCAAAAGGGTTTGTACTTCGTATGCACCCGACAAACCGCCAAGCCATGGGGAGACGCGAATCAAGTCAACGTGACCTCACGCATCTGCGCGCGCATTGGCGTGGGGGTCAAGCCCGAGTGAGTCGCTAAGAATCCCCCACGTAAGAGGACGCAACATGCAATTTCGCCCTATGCCCTTCATCTTTGCCGCTGTCAGCCAACTGGCTTGGTCTCAAACCAGCAACGTTGGCATCAACCTGCCGTACACAAGCCCGATGAATGGCCAAGACCGAATTCGATCAGCCGACGGCGTGGAATGCAATCGTCAAGTCGGCCCTAGAGAAAAGTGGATGGAGGTAGGCAGTTTTATCAGCCAAGGCACAGGCCAAGGTTCCGACACCGTCTACTCAGGCGTGACAGGCTTATCCACCACCACCCCCGACTACAGAAGAGCCACCGTGGGCGTGTATGCGAAATTGGTGGTGAATTTAGACAAACAGCAACCGCAAATTGACTGCTCAAGTTTGTACGAACTAGAAATCTCTCGTTTACGCAGAGAACTTGAAGAATCACAGTTGAAAGTCAAAGCATCCGCTTACACAGGCAAATAAATAATGACTATTCCACAGGAGGTACTCATCAAAACACTCACCTTTAGATCTTTTCCAACATCGCCCTTTTTAATTTATGGAGTTCATATGAAAATTTTCACCAACGCGTCCGTCACATTTCTGTTTTTGCAGGCACTTGTCAACTCACATGCGGCAACCGCCACCATAAATCCAGCGGTCGTGGTCCCAACTGTAGTGTGCACAATTTCCATAACGTCTGTCGGAACACTGGGTTACAACAACGGGCTTTCTGTTGTATCAACAGAGCAGGCAGGAAATGGCGGTACGAGAGGAACAATCGTCCTAGGTGTAGTAAACGCTAATGGCCAAAACACTAAACCGTTACTATCAATTTCAAAACCTACACTCACCAATACTTCTGGATCAGTCACCCTGAGCGGAAGTGAAACGGCTGTTATTCATACTACCGCGGCGGGAACAAACAAAGTGGTGGGCAGTGGAGAAGCTGCTGTTAGTGCAAACGCAGGCACTTACTACGTAGCAATTTCAACGCCTTTAAGCTCGGGGGTACTGGTTTCAGATACCTACACAGCAAACACAACAGTGACTTGTTCGTAGGATTCAGCGAACCAACCTTAGCCAGGCAACGCCCCCACCATCCGTTTTGGGGGCGTTTTATTTTTACCAAAGTTGAATCGGTGTACAACGTACTCCAACAGAATTATTGAAGGTGTGTCACACACCTAAAAATTCAGCCAGTCGTGGACAAGCGCATTGTTAAACTCAAACGATGAATTTAAAGACTTATTTGTCTGACGCCCAAAGCTTGCAAGATTTGATGAACCCGGGCTACAGAGCATGTCAGTGCGGCCTCCAGCGCTGCGCAGGCTGGGACAGCATCACCGAAACCGAATGGCCCAGTGCGCAGATGCAAGCTGTAGGCACGCTGCGCGACCCAGAGGTGCATGAACCTACTTTTGAAGAACATCACCCCAAGGGCACACGCTATGACTCGCCAGATGCCCCGATCTCTGTGAAACATTTTCCGTACAACCGTTGCGACGTGTTTGCCTGTGGCCGCTGCCAACAGCACGTGCTGCGCTACACCGAGTTTGGTGGTTACTACGTGGACCATCGGGCGCGTCGACTGGACAAAACCCTGATCTGTGCTCCGACAGACAGGCTTGAATAGCGCCCCACGGACAACGGCCTGAACCTACCCAGCCAACAAATAGGCGTCTAAAAATGAAACGCCCCAGTACCCGGCTGTCAGCAAACAAATGAACATGGCTGAGACGTAGTAATCCAGATTGATTTTGTCTTGCTCGATGCGATGCAGTTTGGCCATCAGCGCGTCCAGCTGAAATGCTTCGTCATGAAAATAAAAGTGGAGCGTTTTCAAAGAAAACGTGACTTTGTATTTTTGATACAAGTACTTTCTGTACTCGATTTTTTCAAGCCGCCATTCCTGCTTGATGAGATATTTGATCAACATTGGACTAGCCCCATCTCTGAGTTACCCCGAGCAAAGAAAAAACCCTAAGTGAATCAATCACTTAGGGTTGTATCTTGGCGGAGTGGACGTCTGCCTCCGCCATGATTCACAACGCATCATCAGGCACCGATAATCAGATTTTATACTATGAATATGTAATTTCATTGACTCATATCGCCTTATCTAATATCATCAAAAAACATATTTATTGATGGGTTAGATGATGGGTGTAAATGATGCCAAAGAAGATTCTTGAACTATCTGCACTTGAAGTGAGACGAAAAGTAACTCCTGGACTTCACTTTGTAGGGGGAGTCCCAGGTTTGGCACTTCAGGTCCTTCCAACAGGAGGTAGGACTTGGATTCTTAGGGTTGTCATCGCAGGTCGACGCAGAGATATGGGACTGGGTGGCTTTCCAGAAGTTGGACTAGCTCAGGCAAGAGCAAAAGCGGCTGAATTGAGAGATCAAATCCGTGCAGGACGAAATCCCTTAGCCGAAGTTCAGGCTGCACGTTCAGCCCTTCGAGCCCAGGCATTATCAGCAATGACTTTTCGACAAGCGTCTGAAAAATATATTGAGGCTCATCGGCCAAGCTGGAGCAATCCTAAGCATGCCGCCCAATGGGAAAACACACTTATTCAATATGCCTTCACGACCATTGGCGAACTCGATGTAAACCACATTAACGTAGCCCATATCCTCAAAATCCTTGAACAACAAGTCAATGAAGAAGGAAAGTTGTGGGAAGTTCGCACTGAGACAGCAAGCCGACTTCGCGGACGAATGGAAAAGGTTCTGGACTGGGCTAAGGGTCGAGGCCTACGCAGTGGAGATAACCCGGCCGCATGGCGAGGAAATCTTGAGGCCATGCTACCTAAGGCCACAAAGCTTCAGAAGGTTGAGCACCACCCAGCTGTGGCGCTTGATGATCTGGGCACTTTCATGATCGAGCTTAGAAAATGCGCCGGCACAGCTGCGCAGGCACTTGAGTTTTT
>CANFJA010000006.1 GCA_947447235.1 Comamonadaceae bacterium | reverse complement strand
GCACTGAAGTTGGCGCTGAGTTTGGCGATGTTGCCCGCACCCAAAACAAACACATCGTCGCCCGAGCCGCCATACAGCACATCCGCTCCGCCTCCACCTGTCAAGGTGTCGTTGCCCGCGCCACCCACCAGGGTTTGGCTGCCGGTGGAGGTGCGGCTGTCTGCGCCGGTGGTGCCGACCCAATCGACCGCGCTTTGGTTGAAGGCGCTTTGGGTGCCTCCAAAAATCACGTAACTGCGTCCGGCGTTGCTGTTGCCCGAAGGGTCTGCGCCATAGGCGCCGACGATCAAATCGGCCAAGCCGTCGCCATTGATGTCGCCCGCTGCACTGACCGAGACACCACTGCCGTCATACGCACTCTCGCCATAAATCACAAAGCCGCCCACCCCCAGTTTCACGTCGGCCAAATTGATGGCCGTGGCATTGGCTTTGCCATACACCACATAACTGCGTCCACTGAAGACACCAGCCGCCGCCGCCGCATCTTTGGCGCCGATGATGAGGTCGGCCAAGCCATCGCCGTTGATGTCGCCAGCGGTGCTGACCGAGATGCCACTTAAGTCAGCCCCTGATTCTCCATTGATCACAAAGCCCAAGCTGCCGGTGCCCGAGGCCACGTCCGCCAGGTTGATGTCGGTGATGCCCGTGCGGCCAAACACCACATAGCTTCGGCCCGCATCGGTGCCAGCGGCCGGGTCTGACTTGTGGGCGCCAATCACCAAGTCGGCCAAGCCGTCGCCGTTGACGTCGCCGGCCGCGCTGACCGAGTAGCCGCTGTTGTCGCTGCTGGCCTGCCCGTTGATCGTGAAACCGCCTGCGCCCAAGGCCGACAAGTCGACCGCCGTCAGCGAGGTTTTGCCAAACACCACATAGCTGCGCCCGGCGTTGCTGCCGGCTGCGGGGTCTGAGTTGTAGGCCCCCACGATCAAATCGGCCAAGCCGTCTCCGTTGACGTCGCCTGCCGAGCTGACCGAAATACCGCTGTTGTCGGCGGCCGCTTGACCACCGATGACAAAGCCGTCGATGGTGGTGCCGACATTGGCCAAGTCGATGGTGCTCAGACCCGCCTTGCCAAACACCACATAGCTGCGGCCCGCGTTGGCGCCTGTCAGCGGGTCGGCTTGGGGGGCGCCAATGATCAGGTCGGCAATGCCGTCGCCGTTGACGTCGCCCGCACTGCTGACCGAGACACCCACATGGTCATTCGTGTTCGCGGCATTGATCACCAAGCCATCGGTGCCCGCCACAAAAGTGGCCAAATCCACGGCAGCGGTGCTGGCTTTGCCATACACCACATAGCTGCGCCCGCCGTTGGCAGCGCCCGTGGGCGAGACCCACGGCGCACCGACAATCAAATCGGCCAAGCCATCGCCGTTGATGTCACCCGCCGCGCTGACCGACACACCCGAGTAGTCGGCCGCCACTTCACCGTGGATGGCAAAGCCACCGGCGCCCGCAGCACCTGCAGCCACCGTGGCCAAGTCCACCGCTTGGGTGCCGGTCTTGCCAAACACCACATAGCTGTGGCCCGGCGTGGCGCCTGTGCCTAGGAGCGGGTGCCAAGCGCCAACGATCACGTCGCCCAGGCCGTCTCCGTTGACATCGCCTGCGCTGCTGACCGAGTAGCCGCTTTGGTCGCGGCTGCTCTGGCCGTTGATGACGAAGCCGCCCAAGCCCGCAGACACATCGGCCAACCAGACCGCGTTGGACAACAGGGTCAAAGCCAGGGCTTGGCTGCTGCTGTTGCCAAACGAATCGGTGGCCACCACATTCAGGTCGTACACATGGTTGGCCCCAGCATCGCCAGGGGGCCAATAGCGAGTCAGGGTGTTGAATTTCAAAACACCGCTCGTGGCATCGATGGCGAAGAGGCTCGCATCGGTGCCACTGAGGCTGTAGGTGACGGGATGGCCATCGGTCGCGGCTGCGGTGTAGAGCGTCACCGTGTTGGCCACACCCAAACCACTGTCCATCACCGAGGCGGTGGTGGCGCTGCCAAAGACCGGAGCTTTGGTGTCGATCACGTAGTTGAGGCTGTCCGCCGCGGTGCCTGCGTTGCCAGAGAGATCTTGGTAGCTCGTCAACACATGCACCAGGTTGCTGGCCGCTTCTAAGTTGGCGTCGGGTGTGAAGGTCGCGGTCCAAGTCCGCCCACCATCGCTGCTGACCAAGGTGCTGAGCACACCATTCGACACGGTGACGTCGGCGTTGTCAAAACCTTGCACGATTTCGCTGAAAGAAATCGTCACCTGCCCACTCGAGCCGCTGCTGAACGCATATTGCGACAGGCTGACTTTGCTGGTCGGCGACTCTTGATCGATGGACCAGTAACTGCCAGCCGATCCCGCATTGCCCGCCAAGTCGGTGTAACTGGCGGCGACTTGCAAACCGTAATCCAAGTCAGCTGTGGCGGTGAAGGTGGCGGCCCAGGTCACGCCCCCATTGCTGCTGCTGAGCGTGCTCAAGGTGCCGTTTTTGAGGGCGATGTCGCTGTTGTCAAAACCAGTCACGGCCTCGCTGAAGCTGAAGGTGGCCGTTGTGGATTGCCCTGTGCGCAAAGCTGTCTGCGCCAATTCAATCGTCACATACGGTGCCTTGGTGTCCACCGCGTAGTTGGGACTGGTCGCCAACAGACCGGGGTTGCCTGCGGCATCGGTGTAACTGCCAGCCGCCAAGGTCAACACATTGTTCGGCGCTTCTTTGCTGTTGAAGGGCGTGAAAGTGGCAGTCCACGTGATGCCACCATCGCTGCTGACCAACCGGCTCAAGCTGCCATTGGCCAGCGTGAGGTCGGTGTTGTCCAAGCCCCGCACCGCCTCGGTGAAGGTGAGGGTCACCAAACTGCTTTCGCCAATGATCAGCGCGGTGTCGCTCAAGACGATCGACCTCACACTCGGCGGCGTGGTGTCCACACCAAACGCACGGTCGGCCTGCGCCGTGTTGCCAAACACATCGCTCAAGGTCGCGTGGATATTGCCTGCGGCAATGCCCGTTAAGTCAGCTGCCAAGATGCTGACTTGCCAACTGCCGTCAGCTTGCACCGTGGCCTGGTAAGACTTGCCGTTAAAGCCCGTGACCGTGACCGTTCGGCCCACCTCGGTGAGATCGGTCAGGCCGCTGACCACCTGGTTGAGCGTCTGCTCTTGCGCATTGAGCACATCGTCGCCAGCGAACACTTGGATCGACAAGCCAGGCGCCGTGCGATCGATCACCAACTCGTTGTTGCTGGCATCCGTCTTCGGCGCGACATAACCCACCGCCAACACAGAGACAGCCACGTCGTAGGTGCCATCGGCGGTGATGGCATTGGCTGGCACCGCCAATTTCCAGCTTTGCGCTGCATTGTCATAACTCAACTCAGGGGAATGCGCGCCACCCACGGTGTAGGTGTAGACCTGCCCATTGACTTGCACGGTCAGCACGTCGTTGGTGTCCAACGCGATCGCTTGGTTGCCAAGATCAAGTTTGCGTGCCAAGCCCGTGAGCACAGGGGTCAGGCTGTTGGTGAACAGACGATCGACCGTGGGAATATCTGCCGCTTGGGTCTGGACCAGCAAACTTTGACTCACCCGTTCAGAGGTATTGCCCGCCGAGTCAATGGCCCAAGCTTGGACGCTGTAGCGGTTGCCATTCATCAAGCCTTGGACATCCTCCAGCGGCACATCCAAACGCCATGTGTTGGCGCTGGTCACGACGCCGCTGTAGGTTTTTTGCTGGAACTGGATGAAGTAGGCCGAGCCGACATCCAAATGGCTGCCCACACCTTGAATGACGAAGGGGTTGCGCTCGTCCAAGGCCGCGAATTCGGCCGCATCGAGCACGTTGTCGCCGCCGGCCATGGCTGAAATCGTCACACTCGGCGCCAGCGTGTCAATCACATAGTTGGCGCTGCGCGCAGCAGCACCCGCATTGCCCGCACGGTCGGTGTAATCGGCGCTCAGTGTGATGGCATTGACCAAACTCTCAATGCCCTGGGTGGGTGTGAAGGTCGCGGTCCAGGTGATGCCACCATCGCTGGTGGTCAAGGTGCTCAAGCTGCCATTGGACACCGTCACATCTGCATTGTTGAACCCTGTCACGGCTTCGCTGAAGCGGACCGTGACCAAGCTGGTTTCGCCAATTTTGAGGGCCACGTCGCTCATTTGAATCGTGGCAGTCGGCCCGACCGTGTCGATGGTGACCGCGTAGGGCTCGGAGGCCAGACTTTGCCGTCCCGCTGCATCGATGATTTTGGCCGCTAACACATAGGTCGTGCCGTGGGTCAGGTTTGGGGTGGCAAAGTCCACATACCCAGCCACGATGTCTGCCTCCGACAGCACCACCCAAGCACCCAGGGCCACGCCATCGCTCAAGAGCTGCACGTGGTCATTGGCCAAAGCATGCGTGCCCAACAGACTCACGCGCACCGACAACACGGTGTCGTCGGTCACCCCCCCGTTGCTGACCACCCCCATCAGGGACCCCACATCATCGATCAACCACGTCAACACCGGCGCGTTCAGTGGGGCCGCACCCAGCACAGGGGCTGGCCCGGCGTTTGGCGCTGGCGTGGCGCCTGCGACGGCCCCACCGCCGCCTCCGCCGCCCAAGCCAAGGACGGGCAAAGCCGCCAACCAATAGTTCTCGCCGCCCGTCTTCGCCGCGCCGGCGGCGATCAAAGGCAACACCGGGTTATCGCAGGACGAGCTGTCGCCGCTGCTGGGCGTCAAGGCTTGAACTGCCTCGGAGCCATCGAGCTGTGTCACGGTCAGCAAAGCCGGCACAGCAGATTGCGCATGGACAAAGAAATCTTGCAGCACCAACTCATCGCACTCCGGGGTGGTGAGCACCAAATCGTCACCGTCTTGGCGACTGGCCACCCTGGCACTTTTCGATTTGGCCTTGTCATTTGCCTTTGCAACCGGGGGCAACAGGCGGTAGCTTGCCCCAGCCTCCACCCGGAACTTGGTCACTTGTCCAGGCGTCAAACCGACAGGGATTGCCCCAGAGGGCGGTGGTGCCGCATTTGTCGCGGACCACCAACCGTCCATGTGCAAAGACCACCTGTGGGCTGCCAAGGCGGGTTCAGACATGGTCGTTGTGCGACCCTGGGGTGAGGCGACGCTTTTTGGAGCGTCTGACGATGCTTCGGCCATGAAAGGCAAACTCCAGCCCACGAAGTTTTGAAGCTGCTTTTATGGCTCTTCAGCTCAAAACTTCAAAAAAAAGTATTTGTTGATTATTAAAGATTTTATTGTTTTTCTTAAATAAACATCAAAAACAACAAATACCACTGGCTGTGATTGAACAGGCCTGCGACCACGCAGGAAGCACTGCCACAAAGTAGACGCCCGGTGTGTCAGGCAAGGCCCGATCTCTGCGCCTGAGATACGAGCCAGAAAGCGGGTCAGCTGCCCGCGATTTTCATGCGGTTGATCAAGACCGAGCCCAGGGTCTTGGCGCCGAGGGTGTAGGCGTCGGAACCAATGGCTTGGATGCCTTGAAACATGTCTTTGAGGTTGCCCGCGATGGTGATTTCTTGCACGGGAAAAGCAATCTGCCCGTTCTCCACCCAAAAGCCGCTGGCACCGCGGGAGTAGTCGCCGGTGACGTAGTTCACGCCTTGGCCCATCATCTCGGTCACAAACAAGCCGGTGCCCAGTTTTTGGAGCATGGCATCGAGGTCGTCGCCCGCTTGCGTCAGGCGCGAGCGCATGACCAGGTTGTGCGACCCACCCGCGTTGCCCGTGGTGGGCATGCCGAGTTTGCGGCCCGAGTAGGTGCTCAAGAAATAGCCTTGCACGCGCCCCGCATCAACCACGCGACGGGCGCGGGTGGTGACCCCTTCGTCGTCAAACGGCGAGCTGCCTTTGCCGCGCAAGACATGCGGGTCTTCCAAGATGTCGATGTGTTTGGGGAACACGCGTTGGCCCAGCGAGTCGAGCAAGAAGGTGCTCTTGCGGTAGAGCGCGCCGCCGCTGATGGCTTGCACAAACCCGCCCAGCAAACCGGCCGCGACGGGCGACTCGAACAACACCGCACACTGGGTGGTGGCGATCTTGCGCGACTTCAAGCGGCTCAAGGCGCGCTCGGCCGCGTAGCGGCCCACGGCTTCGGGGGACGACAACTCATCCGCTGAGCGCATGGAGGTGTACCAAGCGTCGCGCTGCATGTTGTGGCCTTTGCCCGCGATGGGCGACACCGACAGGCTGTGGCGCGAACTGGCGTAGCCCCCACGAAAGCCATGGGTGTGGGCGCTGAAGAAATGGCTTTGTTGCGCCGACACGGCAGCGCCTTCGCTGTTGGTGATGCGCTTGCTGGTGCGCATGGCGGCGTCTTCGCAGCGCAGGGCCAACTGAGCGGCTTCTTCGCTGGTGATGGCCCAAGGGTGGAACAAGTCCAACTCGGGGTGATCTTGGGCGATGTCTTGTTCGTCGGGCAAACCGGCCATGGGGTCTTCGGCGGTGAAGCGCGCAATGTCGTAGGCCGCTTGCACGGTGCGCTCAATGGCAGCATTGGAGAAGTCAGAGGTGCTGGCATTGCCACGGCGGTGCCCCACGTAGACGGTGACGCCGAGCGATTTGTCGCGGTTGCGCTCCACGTTTTCCAACTCGCCTTTGCGCACGGACACACTCAAACCACTGCCCTCAGACGCCTCGGCACCGGCGTCGGTGGCACCAAGTTTTTTGGCATGCCCCAGCGCCAAATCCACCAAGGCTTCAAATTGGTCGCGGCTGAAACTGAAGCCTGGGTGCGTGGGGTGGGCGGCGCTCAAAGAGGCGCGAGAGGGTGTGGGGGTGGCTTTGCTCATATCGGCGGCTATGATACTTGTCACTGTGTTTCCCTTTGTGTTGAGGGGCAAACCGACCGCTTTGGACTCCCTCTTTTTATGTCACGCAAACCCAAAAAAGGTTACTTCGTTCGCGGCCAATTTGTGGCCGAAGGCAGCGAACTCGACCTGGAACTCAAACGCGAGCTCAAAGGCACCGACAGTGCCAGTCGCACCGACAAAAAACGTGAAAGCGACGAGCGGCAAGACCTCGGGGTAGAGCTGCTGACCTTGCGCACCGACTTGTTGGATCGGCTGCAAACCCAAGGCCATTTGAACGACCCACTGCGCGAGGCCATGGCCGAAGCGCGCCGCATCACCAACTTTGAAGGCAAGCGCCGTCAAATGCAGTATGTGGGCAAGCTGATGCGCAAACTCAGCGAAGACGCGGTGGCGGCCATGCGCGACACCCTCAAGGAGCAGCGCATGGGCAGCAGCCGCGACACCTTGGCGCTGCACCTGGCCGAGCACTGGCGTGACCGTTTGATTCAAGACGACAACGCGGTGTCGGAGTGGATGCTGGCCCACCCCAGCACCGACAGCCAACAATTGCGTGCGCTGGTGCGCCAGGCCCGCAAAGACGACACCACCTCCAAAGCCGATGTGGCCAAAGGCCTGCTGCCACGCCAAGGGCGCGCTTACCGCGACATTTTTCAACTCGTCAAAACCACTTTGAACGCGGCCGAAGACGCTGCCCGCACCCCCGAAGAAGACGACAGCGAGATGTACAAGCCATGACCGCGACTGCCCTGCCCACACCCGATGCACGCTGCGACACCCTGAAGGTGGGCATCGTCTCTATCAGCGACCGCGCCTCCAGCGGCACTTACGAAGACAAAGGTCTGCCCGCCTTGCGCGACTGGTTGGGCCAAGCCTTGTACAACCCCATCGACTACCACGCACGTTTGATTCCGGACGAACAAGCCACCATCAGCCAAACCTTGATTGAGCTGGTCGATGCGGGTTGTTCTTTGGTGCTGACGACCGGTGGCACCGGCCCGGCATTGCGCGATGTGACGCCCGAGGCCACCCTGGCCGTGGCCGACAAAGAAATGCCGGGCTTTGGCGAGCAAATGCGCCAGATCAGCCTGCGTTTTGTGCCCACGGCCATCTTGTCGCGCCAAGTGGCGGTGATTCGTGGCCAAAGCCTGATCATCAATTTGCCCGGTCAGCCCAAGTCGATCCAAGAGACCTTGGGTGGCTTGAAAGACGCCGAGGGGCAACAGCTGGTGGACGGCATCTTTGCCGCTGTGCCGTATTGCATTGACTTGATTGGCGGCCCTTACATGGAAACGCGCGACGCGTTTTGTAAAGGCTGGCGGCCTAAAACCGCGCTCAAGTCCAAGCGGGTTTAAGGCGCCTTGGGCCTCTGCGCCGAGGCGCAGCAGGGAGTCGACATGCGCCCCTGCGTGCGTCAGTCAAGCAACTGGTTGATGCGCGCCGCTTCAAAGTGCTCTTGTCGCGCCGCATCGCTGGGCACACAGTCTTGGGGCGAGGCTTGAGAAGTCGAGAGCTTTTCAATGGCTTGCCAGAGCAAGGCAATTTGATGTTCTTGACCTGCCGCGCTGTCAATCAGGCCACGCATGGCCTGGCTCAGGGGGTCGTCGTTTTGCGTCACCCCGTAGGCTGAAAAACCCATCTTCGACGCGGCCTCTTCGCGCTTGGCATCCGACTCTGCCTGGATGATGCGTGCGGGGTTGCCCACGGCCGTGGCCCCAGCAGGCACAGGCTTGGTCACCACGGCGTTGCTGCCCACCTTGGCACCATCGCCCACGGTGAAGCCACCCAACACTTTGGCGCCCGCACCAATCACCACGTCGCGGCCCAGCGTGGGGTGGCGCTTGGTGCCTTTGTAGAGCGAGGTGCCGCCCAAGGTCACACCTTGGTAAATGGTGCAGCCATCACCAATTTCGGCGGTTTCGCCCACCACCACGCCCATGGCATGGTCAAAGAACACGCGCTCGCCAATCTTGGCCGCGGGGTGAATTTCGATGCCGGTCAACCAACGTGACAGGTTGGAGATAAAACGTCCCAGCCAACGCAAACCCCAACCCCAGCAGGCATGGGCCAAGCGGTGCAGCACCAAGGCATGCAAACCGGGGTAGCAGGTGAGCACCTCCCAACGGCTGCGCGCAGCCGGGTCTCGATCGAGGATGCATTGAACGTCAGAGCGAAGGCGTGAAAACATAAGCTGTGAGTCTATCGTTTGTCCGTGGCGGCTTGCGCCATGGCTTTGGCGACACCACGCAAGATGTGGATTTCTTCTTGCGTCAGCTGCGCCCGATTGAACAACTGGTTCAAGCGCGGCATCAGCTTCTTGGGCGACTCCGGGTCCAAAAAACCAATCGTGGTCAAGGCTTGTTGCCAGTGGTCCAACAAACCTGCCACATGGGCGGCGTCGGCCAGCTCGCTTTGGGGCCCAGCCTCTTGCACCGCAAACCCACCCAAGGCCATGCGCCACTCATAGGCCAGCACCTGCACCGCCGCCCCCAGGTTGAGAGAACCAAAGCTGGGGTCGGTGGGAATGCGCAAGCAGGTGTGGCAGCGGTACACGTCTTCGTTGCGCATGCCAAAGCGCTCTGAGCCAAACAAAAACGCCACGCCTTGCTGCGGCGTCTGCGCCTGGGATGCGGCCAAGGCCGCCAAGTGGCTGCGCGGGTCGAGGGTGGGCGGGCCAAAGTCACGCGGCGTCATGGCGGTGGCACACAGGTGGCTGATGCCGTCAAGCGCCTCATCCAGCGTGGCCACGATGCGGGCGTTGTGCAACACATCCAAGGCACCACTGGCGCGTTGGATGGTTTCTTCTCGGCGCAACACATTGTCCCAACGGGGGGCGACCAACACCAAATCGGCAAAGCCCATGACCTTCATGGCACGTGCGGTGGCCCCGACGTTGCCGGCGTGGCTGGTGTTTAAAAGAATGAAGCGGGTGAGCATGGGCGGTGTGCGGGGCGAGGGGCGTAAAATCTGGCCTATTGTCGCCGCCCGCATCGCCGGGTCTGTTCATTCGACCCGTTGCCGGGTCAGCTCTTCACACAATCCATGTCGTCCACACTCCACCCCATGATCAACGTGGCCATCAAGGCCGCACGCGCCGCTGGTGCCATCATCAACCGCGCTGCGCTCGACGTGGAGGCGGTCCGTATCTCGCAAAAGCAAGTCAATGACTTTGTCACCGAAGTCGACCATGCCAGCGAACGCGCCATCATCGACACGCTGCTGACCGCTTACCCCGACCACGGCATCTTGGCCGAAGAGTCTGGCTCAGAACACGGCAACCCGAAGGCAGACCACATCTGGATCATCGACCCGCTGGACGGCACCACCAACTTCATCCACGGTTTTCCTGTCTACTGCGTGAGCATTGCCCTGCAAGTGCGCGGCAAACTGGAACAAGCCGTGGTGTACGACCCCAGCCGCAACGACTTGTTCACCGCCACCAAGGGGCGCGGTGCGTTCATGAACGACCGCCGCATCCGCGTGAGCAAACGCACCCGCTTGGACGAGTGCTTGCTGTCCACCGGTTTTCCCTTCCGCCCCGAGGACGACTTTGACAAATACCTGCGCCTGATGGGCGACGTGATGCAACGCACCGCCGGCCTGCGCCGTCCAGGCGCTGCCGCACTCGACCTGGCCTATGTGGCCGCAGGCTTCAGCGACGGTTTCTTCGAGCTGGGCCTGCAACCTTGGGACATGGCCGCAGGCGCTTTGCTGATCACCGAAGCGGGTGGCTTGGTGGGCAACTTCACGGGCGACGCCAACTTCTTGGAACAGCGCGAATGCATGGCCGCCAGCCCACGCATTTATGCCCAACTGGTGCCCTTGCTGAGCAAGTACTCCAAGTTCGCCAGCGCCGACGACAAGCGTGCGGTGAGCGAGTCGGTCAAAACATTGAGCATCTCGTCGCAAGGCGAGGACGACGCGCCGCTGTAACGCTGGCTTGGGGCCAGTATTTACTGAGCCCAAGTCAGGCCCTGCGTGATGCGGAGGGTGTCTTGCTGGAAATAACCCGCATCCTCTTGGCCACTTCTGATGTCGTTTTCCGCGAGGCTGTTGACTTGCTATCACCATCGTCTCTTGAGACAAGCTTGCGGGCAAGTGCTTTCGTTGCGGGAGCCAAAACAGCTGCGTCTGCTGCCACGGTATCGTTTTCACGCCAAGGCAAAAAGTTTGGCAAGTTGATTCGGTTGCCGTTCTTCGCAACCACAGAAAGCTCCAGATTCAGATCAAGCGCTTTCAAAAATCGCCTGAGTGTGGAGACATAGGTGTCGGAGCGCTTCTCAAGTTGAGAAACCGCATGCTGTTTGATGCCGAGCTGCTTGGCGACTTGTACCTGTGTCTTGCCAACCGCTTTGCGAAAGTCAGTGAGGGTCTCGGCGTGCGCAATCATGTCTTCGATTTTTTTGACACTCAGCGCCTCGATCTTCTTTTGCCGATCCTTTGGGAGGCTATCGATGATGTCATCTAAATTTCGTCCCATGGTCATCTCCTATTTTTTCCCTGAGTAACTTTGCTTTTGATCTCAGGCTGGGCCACCTTGAATCTAGCCAAATGGCTGTCAAAACGTTCATTGGCCGTTTTCAATAAGTCTTTGTAGAACCTCTTCTCAACTGACCCCTGTTTAGCCGCTGCAACCAAGACGATGGCGTGACGATTGGGGTCGAAGGCAAAAGCTGCTCTCCAAATCTCTGCGCCGTGATTCGCCTTGAAGCGCAGTTCTTTCATATTGGGATGCTTGGCATTATTGAGCGTCCCAACGTGAGGACGATCAGCCTTTGGCCCTAGCTTCTTGACAGCCACCAGTGTGGCCAAAAGCTCATCCTGAACATCTGGTGAAAGCACATCAAACTCCGAGTCGAAGTCGTCGTGAAAAATGACCTGCCAATCCTCTCCTCGCTCCAATTATCACCCCTTATTGATATCACTCAAAGATGATTTATTATTTTCAAATCAAAAACTCTGCTTCTTGAGAATAGCGCCGGGTGGGCGCTGAGGTGGGTAGCGCCGTTTTGACAGTATTTAAGTCACACGACAAAGCCTGTCAAAATACAAGTGAGCGAAACACTTGTCGGCATGAACGCATAAACGCGCCAAGTCATTGATGCAAAAAGAACCCATTCAGAACGAAAAAGCACCCAAAGACTTCGCAGAACACACCCCCATGATGCAGCAGTACTTTGGCCTCAAGGCCGAGTACCCCGACACGCTGTTGTTCTACCGCATGGGCGACTTCTACGAGTTGTTCTTTGCCGATGCCGAAAAGGCCACCCGCCTGCTCGACATCACGCTCACGCAGCGCGGTCAATCGGGCGGGCAACCGGTGGTGATGGCGGGGGTGCCGTTTCACTCGGTCGAAACCTACTTGGCTCGCTTGCTGAAACTGGGCGAATCGGTGGCCATTTGCGAACAAGTGGGCGATGTGGCCACCAGCAAAGGCCCCGTGGAGCGCAAGGTGGTGCGCGTGGTCACCCCCGGCACGCTGACCGACAGCGCCTTGTTGTCTGACAAAAGCGAAGCCTTTGTGCTGGCGGTGCATCAAAGCGCACGCGCCGGGTGTGGCCTGGCGTGGTTGAGCATCACGCAAGGCCTGGTGCATTTGGCCGAATGCGCCAGCGACGAATTGCCCCACTGGCTGGCCCGCATTGCGCCCAGCGAGGTGATTTACAGCGCCGAGGTCAGCCCGGTGTTTGAGCAACAGCTCAAGGCTTTGTGCCAGCAGGTGAACCTGCCCATTCAGATCCGTCCCGCCTGGCAGTTCGATGCGGCGTTGGGCGCACGCAAATTGCTGGAGCACTTGAAGGCCGCCTCGCTCAATGCCTGGAACGCCCAAGACGTGAGCCAAGCCCACGCAGCCGTGGCCGCGCTGCTGGGCTATGCCGAACACACCCAAGGCCGTGCCCTGACCCACGTGCACGGTGTGGTGGTGACACGCGATGACGCGCTGATTGATTTGCCCCTGACCACCCGCCGCAACCTGGAACTGACCCAGACCCTGCGGGGTGAAGACAGCCCCACCCTGTTCTCGCTGCTCGACACCTGCATGACGGGCATGGGCAGCCGCGAACTCAAACGTTGGCTGCTCGAACCCGAACGCGACCGCAGCAACGCCCAACACCGCTTGGACGCGATGGCGGCCTTGCAAGACACCCGGCATGGCGCGGTCTACAAGGCCTTGCGCGAAGCCCTCAAGGGCTCGGCCGATGTGCAGCGCATCAGCGCGCGCGTGGCCCTGCGTCAGGTGCGACCCCGTGAGCTGGTGGCCCTCGGGCTGGCCCTGCACAAAGCCTGGCAGATGCAACCCTTGTTGGCACCCCTGTTGCCCGCCAGCCCCTTGCTCCAGAACGTGGTGCAAGCGCTGAACATGCCCCCAGAGTGCGCACAGTTGATTGCCAGTGCCCTGTTGCCCGAACCCGCCGCGCTGGTGCGCGATGGTGGCGTGATGGGCGACGGCTTTGACGCTGAACTCGACGAGTTGCGCGCCATTCAAACCAACTGCGACGACTTTTTGCTGGCCCTGGAAACCCGCGAACGCACGCGCACCGGCATTGCCAACCTGCGGGTGCAATTCAACAAGGTGCACGGCTTTTACATCGAGGTCACGCAAGGCCAGGTGGACAAGGTGCCCGAGGACTACCGCCGTCGCCAGACCCTGAAAAACGCCGAGCGTTTCATCACGCCCGAACTCAAAGCCTTTGAAGACAAAGCCTTGAGTGCGCAAGAGCGTGCGCTGGCACGCGAGAAGTTTTTGTACGAGCAATTGCTCGACGCGCTGCAAGTGTTTGTGCCTGCCCTCACCCGCTTGGCCACGGCGGTGGCCACACTGGACGCCTTGAGTGCTTTGGCGGAACGCTCGCTCACGCTCAACTGGTGTGCCCCCGAGTTTGTCAAAACCCCTTGCATCGAGATCACCCAGGGTCGTCACCCCGTGGTTGAAGCGCGTTTGGCAGAAACCCATGGCATCGCCTCGGGCGGTGCCGCCAAAACCTTCATTGCCAACGACACACGCTTGGGGCCCACCCAGCGCATGCAAGTCATCACCGGCCCCAACATGGGCGGTAAGTCGACCTACATGCGCCAGGTCGCCCTGATCGTGTTGCTCGCCAGCATGGGCAGCCATGTGCCCGCCAGCGCCTGTCGCTTGGGGCCGATTGACGCCATCCACACCCGCATCGGTGCGGCCGATGACTTGGCCAATGCGCAGTCCACCTTCATGCTGGAGATGACCGAAGCTGCGCAAATTTTGCATGCCGCCACGCCCCACAGCCTGGTGTTGATGGATGAGATTGGCCGTGGCACCTCGACCTTCGACGGCTTGGCCTTGGCCAGTGGCATTGCCACGCATTTGCACGACAAGACACAAGCCTTCACGCTGTTTGCCACCCACTACTTTGAACTCACCGAGTTTCCGGCCAACCACCGCGCCGCCGTGAATGTGCATGTGAGCGCGGCAGAGAGTGGCAACCACATTGTGTTTTTGCACGAAATTCAGCCGGGACCGGCCAGCAAGAGCTACGGCATTCAGGTGGCGCGTTTGGCCGGCATGCCGACCCCCGTGCTCAACCATGCACGCCATGCCTTGGCATCGCTTGAAGCAGAGGCCGATGCCTCGCGTGTGCAGGTCGATCTGTTTGCCCCACCGCCTGACATCGACCCAGCAGGCCCCAGCTTGCTGCATGCGAAACTGGCCGAGATCGACCCCGACAAACTGAGTCCACGCGATGCGCTGGACGCCCTGTATCAACTCAAGAAACTGTCATGACGTATTGCGTAGGCATCAAACTCAAAGCTGGCCTGGTCTTTTTGTCAGACTCGCGCACCAACGCGGGCCTGGATCAAATCAGCACTTTCAGAAAAATGATCGTCTATGAAAAGCCGGGCGATCGTTTCATGGTCTTGTTGTCGGCAGGCAATTTGTCAATCTCGCAATCGGTGCGCGAGATCTTGCAAGTCGAGCAACTCAAAGACACGCCCGAGGGTGAACCCATCACGATTTGGAATGCCAAAAGCATGTTTGACGCAGTGCGGGTGTTGGGCTCGGCCATTCGCCGCGTGCATGAGCGCGATGCCGAGGCCCTCAAAGCCGCAGGCGTGGACTTCAATGTGTCGCTGATTTTTGGCGGGCAAATTGCGGGTGAAGGCATGCGGCTGTTCCAGGTCTACTCCCCCGGCAACTTCATCGAGGCCACGGCCGAAACACCCTATTTCCAAATTGGCGAATCCAAATACGGCAAACCCGTACTCGACCGCGTGCTCAACCCCGACACCCCACTCAACGAAGCGGCCAAATGCGCCTTGGTCTCGATGGACTCGACCCTCAAATCCAACTTGTCGGTGGGCTTGCCCTTGGACATGGTGGTCTATGAAGCCGACAGTTTTCACAGCGACAAAGTGGTCTGCATCGACGAACACAATCCCTATTTCCAGATGCTGCACAACAGCTGGGGCGAGCGATTGCGTGAAGTGTTCGATGGCATCGAAGACCCGATGTGGAATGGCGGCCAAACCAACACGCCACTGCTGAAACCTGCCCTGCGCGTGCAAGCCTTGAAGAAAATTGAAACACCGCACGACAAACTGATCTGAGCGGCATGTCGCAACCCCTGATCGTTTTCTCGCACGGCAACAGCTTTCCGGCCAGCACCTATGGCGTGATGCTGGATGATGTTCGTCGTCGGGGCTTCAACGTCGACGCCATCGACAAGTTGGGCCACAACCCGCGCTATCCCGTCACCAACAACTGGCCGCACTTGGTGCAAGAGCTGAGCGACTTTGTCACACCCTTGGCCGTGCATGCGCCTGTCTTTTTGGTCGGGCACTCACTGGGGGGCATCTTGAGCATGATGGTGGCCGCCCAATCACCCGCCTTGGTGCGTGGTGTGGTGTTGCTGGACTCGCCCATGCTGGGAGGCTGGCGCGCCAAGTTGCTTCAAATGGGCAAACGTCTGCCGATGGCCGAGTCGCTGTCGCCTGCGGCTGTCAGCCGCAAACGTCGCACCCACTGGGCCAGCCTAGACGAGGCCTTGGCGCACTTTCAACACAAGCGGGCGTTCGCCAAATGGGCACCCAAGGTGTTGCACGATTACGTGGCGCACGGCACCCATGACGAAGTGGGCCCACAAGGCGTGCGCCGCCTGCTGAGTTTTGACCGCGACATTGAAAGCGCGATCTACAACGGCCTGCCCGACCACTTAGAGGCCTACTTCAAGCGCCACCCGCTGCGTTGCAAAGCGGCTTTGATTGGCGGTTTGCAATCGCGTGAGCTGCGTCAAGTGGGCTTGGAGTTCAGCCGCCGCATGACGCAAGGCCGCATTGCCCTGGTGGATGGCACGCATCTGTTTCCCATGGAACACCCACTGGCGACGGCAGCAGCCATTGAAGCTGCGCTGCTGAACTTCATGGACTGATTCAAGCCGACTGATTTTTTATGCCGCCCAGGTCACCACACCGGATCCAGCGGTGGCCAACACGACACAACCAAACACAATGCGGTACCAAGCAAAGGGCACAAAGCTGTGGGTGGCGATGTAGCGCAACAGCCAACGCACACACACCCAAGCGCTGATAAAGGAAAACACCAAACCCACCGCAAACACCGGCGCGTCGGCCAGGCTCAGCAAGGCGCGTTCTTTGTACAGGCTGTAAGCGCCAGCACCGATCAAGGTGGGGATGGCCAGGTAAAACGAAAAGTCGGTGGCGGCTTTGCGCGACAAGCCCAACAGCATGCCCCCGATGATGGTGGCGCCGCTGCGGCTGGTGCCAGGGATCATGGCCAGGCATTGCACCAAGCCGACTTTCAAAGCGTCCATCGGTGTCATGTCTTCGACGGCCTCAATGCGAACCAAGGGTTGTGCTTGCAAAGCCATTGCATCGATCGCGCCATCTTCTGCGGGTGCGGCTGTGTCGGCATGTTTTGCCCTGCCCTCGACCCACAAAATGATGAAGCCCCCCACGATGAAGGTGCTGGCCACCACCGTGGGTGTGAACAAATGCGCCTTGATGAACTTGCCAAACAACAAGCCCAAGACCACGGCGGGCACAAAGGCGATCAACACATTCAAAGCAAATCGACGCGCTGGCAACTGCGTGGGCAAAGCCACCACGGTGCTGGCAATTTTTTGCCAATAAACCAAAACCACGGCAAAGATAGCGCCAGTTTGAATGGCAATGTCAAACACCTTGGCCTTGTCATCGTCAAAACCCAGCAGGGCGCCCGCCAAGATCAAATGCCCGGTGCTGGATATGGGCAAGAACTCGGTCAATCCCTCGACCGCCCCCATCACAGCTGCTTTGAGCAACAACACAATGTCCATACAACTCCTTTTGTGTTTGAATTATCCCTTGTGCTGACATCAACCCATGCACAACACATGGAACTCACACCCCTCATCGCCATCCTCATGCGCGCAGCCATCGGTGCCGTGGCGATTGGGCGTGTGGTGCGCAGGTCACTTTTGGAGCAACTGAATTGAGACAAATTTTGAGACTGGTATTGAATTCGAACCCTGTTGGGTGGCTGAGCCTTTGCACTGCATTGGCGCTTGGTTTGAGCGGGTGTGGAGGAGGAGGCGGCGGCGGAAGCACAAGTGCTGTCAGTTCATATCCCAGCGTGGCGGCCTTCACCACACTGAACTTGGATGCGCCACAAAACTATGCGTCCCCCAGTTTGCTTGCTCACTACGATGCCGGCGTGCTGGCCAGCAGCAACCAAACACCCAACAACATCACCACCGACAAAGGCGCCACACTGGGGCGCGTGTTGTTCCATGATGTGCGCTTGAGTTTCAATGACACCAAATCCTGTGCGTCGTGCCACGTCCAAAGCAACGGCTTTGTGGACCCAAACCAATTCAGCACAGGGTTTGCGGGCGGACTGACCACGGCCCATGCCATGCGCTTGGGCAATGTGGCTTTCTACCAAGGCAACAGCATGTTTTGGAACAAGCGCGCCACCAGCGTCGAAGACCAAGCGACAGACCCGATTCAAAACGCCACCGAGATGGGCTTTGATGCCACCCATGGCGGCATGAATGCATTGCTGACCAAAATGAAGGACCTGCCCTACTACCCCGAGTTGTTCACGTGGGTGTTCGGCGACAGTGCCATCACCGAGGCAAGAATTCAAAATGCACTGGCGCAATTTCAGCGCAGCATGATCTCAGCCAACAGCAAATGGGATCGTGCGTATGCGGTGGTCTACGCGGCCAACGGCAGTGTCAATACACCGCAAAACTTTGGGCGTTCATTGGCGGGCACCAACATTCCTGCAGCCAATCGATTCAGCACTTCTGAAGACAACGGCCGCGACTTGTTCATGCGCGGCCCCAACAACGGCGGCAAAGGGTGTGCGGGTTGCCATGAACCGCCCACTTTCGCGCTGGACCCCAACTCAAAAAGCAACGGACTCGATCTGAATGAAACCGTGATCTTCAAATCACCCTCGCTCAAAAACGTCGCGCTCTCTGGCCGTTTCATGCACGATGGACGTTTCAGCACCCTCGATCAAGTGCTCAACCATTACGCCACGGGCATCCAAGCCGGCACGGCCCGCGATAACCGCTTGCCCGTGGGTGGCATCGCGATGACAGCGCAAGAACAAGCCGATCTCGTGGCCTTTTTGCAAACACTGACCGACACCACGCTCAACGCAGACGCCCGCTTTGGCAGCCCGTTCATCAAATAACCGGTCGATGCCTCACCGGTGAAGCCGGGACGCGAAACATCAGGCGCACGCACACCCTGGCTAATGTGACGCGTGGGCGTGCCGTCGCAGATACAGCACCGCCAACACCAACGAGCCCACTTGCAGCGCTGCGCAAAAGAAGAACGGCGCGCCAATGCGCCAGTCGCCTTGCGGAAAGTGCGACACCGCAGCCAGCAAAGGGGCACCCAGCATGGGGGCCACCACCGCCATCAAGCCGTTGAGTGAACTCACCGCCCCCATGGTCTGGCCTTGATTTTTGCTGTCGGCGGCAGACGAAATCAAACTCTGCACCGAAGCCGTCACCGTGCCGCCGAGCAGGTTGATGCCAATCACCGCGTACATCATCCAGCCCTCGGTGGCAGCACCCCACAAAAAGTAACCCAGCGCCGACGACACCAGCCCCATGATGACCAAACGCTGCGGCTTGAAGCGCTTGAGCAACGGCCCCATCAACACGCCTTGCACCAGCACCGCCGTCACGCCCACGGCGGTGAGTGAGTAACCGTTTTCCTCAGCCCCCCAACCAAACTTGAAGGCGTTGTAGAGCACCCACACGGTGTAGAGCACAAACTGCGCGAGACCACTCAAGGCCACCACGCCCACCAAGGGCCCCACGCCGCGCAACTGCGTCAAGCCACGCAAGGCCTTGATGGGGTTGGCGTCGCGCCAGGCAAAGGCTTTGCGCTTGTGCAATGGCAGGGACTCAGGCAACACAAAGTAGCCGTAGAGCAAGTTGAGCAAGGTCAAACCGCCCGCCAAATAAAACGGCAGGTGCAAGTTGATGGCCCCCATCAAACCGCCCACCACCGGCCCCACAATGAAGCCCACGCCCATCATGGCCCCAAGCAAGCCAAAGCGTTTGGCACGTTGCTCGGGCGACGAAATGTCGGCCACATAGGCATTGGCAATGGCAATGTTGCCCTGCATCACGCCACCCAAGGTGCGCACCACGATCAAGCCCCACAAGGTGTCCGTGAGCGCGATGCCAAAGAAACTGATGCCCAAACCCATGAATCCCAGCAACAACACGGGCCGACGGCCATAGCGGTCTGACAAGGCGCCGAGCAGCGGAGAACCCAAAAAATTGGCTGCGCCAAAGGCCACCGCCACCACACCGTACCAATACGCCTGATCGGCTTGGTTGGCAGAAAAGCTGGCCACCAGCACAGGCAAGACAGGAACGATCACGCCAATAGCGGCCATGTCGATGAGCACGGCGAGCATGATGAAGGGCATCGCCGCCTCACGGTTGCGAAGGGTTTTAAACATAGAGAGGGGGTCGATTCAAAAGAAAGATCAGTCCGAGTATTTTAAAGATCGGGTTGACCCTAGGACCGCACAAGCCCGCCTCTAAAATGACCGCCATGACTACACCGGCTGACAACGACCACAAACCCAGCAATTTTTTGCGCCAAATCATTGAAAACGACTTGGCACAAGGCACCTACGCCAGTCGCCGCTGGGCTGGCAGCCCTGGGGACGCGGCACACCACGCACAAGGCGCACCTGACCCGGCCAAAATTCGCACCCGTTTTCCGCCCGAACCCAACGGCTACTTGCATGTGGGGCACGCCAAAAGCATTTGCCTGAACTTTGGCTTGGCCCGCGATTACGGTGGCGTGTGCCACCTGCGCTTTGACGACACCAACCCTGAAAAAGAAGACACCGAATACGTCCACAGCATCATTGACGCGGTGACATGGCTGGGCTTTGACTGGGCCCAACTCGGTCACACACCAGGCAGTGCTGCGCCCTACCAAGCCAGCGACTACTTTGACTTCATGTACCGCGCGGCCGAGCACTTGATTGAAGCGGGCCACGCCTATGTGGACGAGCAAAGCGCCCAAGACATGCGCGTCAACCGCGGCGATTTTTCCAAGCCCGGTGTCGACAGCCCGTTTCGCAGCCGCACGCCGGCAGAGAACTTGGCACGCTTTCGCGACATGCGAAGCGGCTTGTTGGAAGACGGCGCGGCCGTGTTGCGCGCCAAGATTGACATGGCTGCCGCCAACATCAACCTGCGTGACCCAGCCATCTACCGCATCCGCCGCGCCACCCACCACCACACGGGCGACACCTGGTGCATCTACCCGATGTACACCTTTGCGCACCCCATCGAAGACGCGTTGGAGCAAATCACCCACAGCATTTGCACCTTGGAGTTTGAAGACCAGCGCTCGTTTTATGACTGGCTGATGGCTCGTCTGTGTGAAGGCGGCTTGCTGGCAGCGCCTAGCCCTAAGCAATATGAGTTTGCCCGTTTGAACCTGACCTATGTGGTCACCAGCAAACGCAAGTTGGCGCAACTGGTCAACGAAGGCAAGGTGTCCGGCTGGGACGACCCGCGCATGCCCACCATCGTGGGGTTGCGCCGCCGTGGCTACACCCCCGAGAGCTTGCAATTGTTTGCCGAACGCATTGGCGTGACCAAGAGCGACAGTTGGATTGACTACAGCACCTTAGAAGGTTGCCTGCGTGAAGACCTTGACCCCAAAGCCGCCCGTGCCTCGGTGGTGCTGGACCCGGTGAAATTGGTCATCACCAACTGGGATGACCTGCACGGTGCGGGCACGCTCGACGATTGCCATGCCCCAGTCCACCCGCATCACCCCGAGTTGGGCCAGCGCCAATTCAAATTCGGCAAAGAACTGTGGATTGAACGCAGCGACTACGAAGAGACGCCACCCAAAGGTTTCTTTCGCTTGTTCCCCGGCAACAAGGTGCGCTTGAAGTATGGCCACGTGATCACCTGCACGGGCGCCATCCTAGACGCCAACGGCCAAGTGCTGGAAGTGCGTGCCGAACTCATCCCCGACACCAAGAGCGGCACACCGGGCTCAGACAGCGTCAAAGTCAAAGGCGTGATCACCTGGGTCGGCGCATCCGACGGTGTGCGTGCCGAAGTGCGTCTTTACGACCGTTTGTTCACCGACGCACAACCCGACGCAGGCGGCAAAGACTTTTTGGCGGCCCTCAACCCCGACAGCTTGAACGTGGTCACCGCTTATGCCGAGCCTTCGTTGGCGCACAGCGCGGCAGGCACACACTTTCAGTTTGAACGCCATGGTTACTTTGTGGCCGACCGGGTAGACCATGCGGCGGGTCACTTGGTGTTCAACAAGGCGACGGGATTGAAGGACACCTGGGCCAAGTGAACCTCAGCGCATCATCCACACGCAGCCCTTTGCAACTTGAAACGCGTTGATCGCAGCCGCTACTTTTTCTCCACCGGATTCGCCGTCAACAAGTGCGCGGGATAGGCCCGCATGAACTCCCGCGCTTTCTCGGGCCGCGCGCTCAACCAAGCGCCGTACGCGCCCTCGCCCAAGATGACGGGCATGCGTTTTTCGTTGCCGTTTTGCTGGTAACGGTGCAGCAAGGCGTGGCTGTTGGCGTTGACGGTCAGCAGGGTGAAGCTTGTGATCTCGGTGCCGTCTTTGGCCCAGCGCTCCCACAAGCCCGCCACGCCCATGGGTTTGCCGTCTACACGGGTGATGCGCGTCGGCACGGCTTTGCCACTGCGCCAGTCGTCTTCAAAAAACGCCATCATCGGCACGATGCAGCGCTGACCGGCCAGCCAGGTGTCGCGAAAGTTGTTGGACGTGGTCACGGTCTCAGCCCTCGCATTGACCAGCTTGGTCGAGCGCAGTTTGGCATCAGAGGCTGACTTGACCCAAGGGGGCACCAAACCAAATTGGCCATGCCCCAGTTCAAGTTTCAAGGGGGCTGGCGCATCGACATCCACCGGTACATCCGCAGACATGGGCACGCTGCGAATGAACACCCCCGGTTTGCGCGGCCACAGGTCACGCAGCACGGCGACTTCGGGGGCGGCAACGCCAAAGGCGTCGGGGTACAGGGGGGCGCTTGGCACGCTCTCGTAATGGGCAGTCATGGGGCCATGCTAGCAGTGCGTCGTTTGTCGCCTGCTACGCTTGGGGCCATGCTCATTCGCTTCAACAAACCTTATGGCGTGCTCAGCCAATTCACGCCCGAGGGACGCTGGCGTGGGCTGAAAGAATTCATCGATCTGCCGGGCGTGTATGTGGCCGGGCGTTTGGACGCCGACAGCGAAGGCTTGCTGCTGCTCACCGACGATGGCCGTCAACAAGCCCAAATTGCCGATCCACGCTTCAAGATGGAAAAAACCTATCTGGTGCAGGTCGAGGGTGTGCCCAGCGAGGCAGCGCTGGAAACGCTGCGTCTTGGCGTGTTGTTGAACGATGGCCTCACACGTCCGGCGCGCGCACAAGTGACCGAACCTCCCACCTTGCTGTGGGCACGCACGCCTGCGATCCGTGTGCGCGCCAACCAACCCACGGCGTGGCTGGAGTTGGTGATTCGTGAGGGCCGCAACCGCCAAGTGCGCCGCATGACCGCCGCCGTGGGCTTGCCCACCCTGCGCCTGATTCGAACAGCCATTGGCCCCTACTCACTGGCCGATCTGCCAAGCGGCGTGTGGCGACAAGAGATATACCCAAATAAGGTATGATAAAACCCATTATGGGTACAAAAACCAACGACAGCCTCGCCAACGCATTGTTTCCAAAGGTGCGCCAACGGGTTCTGTCTGTTTTGTTTAGGACGCCAGACCGAAGCTTTTATGCCAACGAGGTGATTTCCCTCGCGCAGTCAGGCACAGGTGCGGTTCAGCGCGAGTTGGCCAATTTAGCGCAAGCAGGGTTGATTACCGTCACCAAGCTTGGTAACCAAAAACACTTTCAAGCCAACGCCCAGTCTCCTCTCTATGCCGAGCTACGAAGCCTGGTCCTCAAAACAGTCGGCTTGGCCGATGTGCTGCGCAACGCATTAGCACCTATGGCCGCAGGCATTCGCTCGGCGTTTGTCTACGGCTCAATGGCCAGCCAGCAAGACACCGCAAAGAGTGATGTAGACGTTTTGCTAGTCAGCCAAACTTTGAGCTATGCCGATGTGTTTGCTGCGCTTGAAAGTGCGAGCCAACAACTTAAGCGCAACATCAACCCAACGCTATACACGCCTGACGAATTCGCCCGACGCCTAAACCAAGATCAGGCTTTCATCACGCGCGTGATGAACCAGCCCAAGATTTGGTTGATCGGTCAGTTGGAGCAAAAAAATGGACAACAGCGTACTTAAAAATCTCAGTGGTCCCGGCAAATCACTCAAGGCCGAGCCACCAGACAACGCTGAGCTGGCAGGACTGATGCGAACAGGCAGCGCACGATTGCGCGACGCGCAGTCACCAACGCTTGCACTAGAAAGCCAATTCGATTTGGCCTACAACGCCGCACACGCACTGTGCTTGGCAGCGCTAAGACGCAAGGGCTATCGGCCCAGCAACCGATTCATCGTGTTTCAAGTATTGCCGCATACGTTGGGACTTGGCCCGGAAGTTTGGCGTGTGCTGGACAAGTGTCACAACACACGCAATCTTGGTGAATACGAAGGCATCCTGGACGTGAACGCACGGTTGTTGTCCGACCTTATTTCTGCCACACAGCTCGTCCTTGATGCCTTGAACGCACAACACTGAAGTGATGTGAATTACCATGGTCCCCGTCTCAGTCCGAGATGATCCTCCAGGAGGGCTTATGGCCAAAGGCGAACAACACAGCAACAAAATGACGAAGAAGCCCAAAAAGGACAACTCGCCCCCCAAGACCTCCACCTCGGACCGTCCCAATCCGCCCACCACCTACGTGGCACCACGCGGCAAGATCAAGAACAAGTGATGCACCCCGCAGCCCCGTCCATCGCCAGCTTGCGTCAAACCTTGTCTGAGGTGCGCGGTGGTGCGCTGAGCGTGTCGGCATTCAGCCACGCAGCGCGTGCCCAAGAGGCCCTGCTGCAAGCCCTGCCCGCACGCTACAGCGAGGTGTGGCTGGGGCTGCTGGACCGCTTGGAGTCGAGTGCCTTGTTCAGCGAAGAGAGCTGCTCGTTCAGCCAAAGCGAATTGCTCGACAGCTTGGGCCTGTGGCTCGACAAAGCGGAGCAACAGCTCTTCACCCGTGTTTGATTTTTTTGAGTGATCTACCGTGTCTGATTCGTTTGAAATCTTCACCGTCCAAGTCTTGCCCGCAGACTTGCAATATGACGTCGAAGGCGATCTGAGCTTGTTGGAAGCAGCCGAAATGTCCCGTGTGCAGTTGCCCAGCTCGTGCCGCAACGGCACCTGCCGCACCTGCTTGTGTCGCTTGGTCAGCGGGGAGGTGACTTACAGCATTGAATGGCCTGGCCTGAGCGCCCAAGAAAAGTCCGAAGGCTATGTGCTGCCCTGTGTGGCGCGCCCCACCACCCATGTGGTGCTTGAACAACCCGATGCCTCTGTCTGCTGAGCCACTGCCTGTGTTCACCCCGATCTACGAAGACGAACACCTGTTGGTGCTGGACAAACCCAGTGGCCTGTTGTCGGTGCCAGGGCGCGGGCCCGACAAGCAAGACTGTTTGTCCAAACGCGTGCAAGACCGCTACGCCGATGCCTTGGTGGTGCACCGCTTGGACCAAGACACCTCAGGTCTGTTGATCATGGCGCGTGGCATTGAGGCGCAACGCCGCATCAGCCGTGCGTTTGAAACACGCCAAGTGCACAAGCGTTACGTGGCGGTGGTGGCAGGCAACCCGTTGCTCACCGCATCAGCCCCCAACGACGAAGGCTGGTACACGGTGGAAGGCCCCATTTTGCTGGACTGGGAGCGTCGCCCCATCCACATCATCCACCCCGACGGCAAACCCAGTCGCAGCCTGTGGCGCAGCCTGCAAGTGGGCCAAGCGGCCAGCCTGATCGAGCTGGAACCCTTCACCGGGCGCACCCACCAATTGCGGGTGCATATGCAAAGCCTGGGTCACCCGATGCTGGGCGACTCCTTGTACGCGCCGCCAGAGGTTCTGGCCATGAGCCCGCGCTTGATGCTGCACGCCCAAACACTGGCCTTGGCCCACCCGTTCACCCAAGCGCCGCTGTCGTTTGAGCTGCCGGTGGCTTGGGATGCATCTGCGCCCTATCAGGCGGCGTAAGAGAGCTGTAGCCGAGTGGGTGCACACTGGCTGGGTTTTAATTTTCATCCACAGGAGACAAGCATGCGTGAAGTCGTCGTCGTCAGCGGTGTTCGCACCGCCATTGGTACTTATGGTGGCAGCCTGAAAGACATCCCCCCCACCGAATTGGCCACCCAAGTGGTGCGCGAGTCCTTGGCCCGTGCGGGCGTGGACGGCCAAGATGTGGGCCACGTGGTGTTTGGCCATGTGGTCAACACCGAACCCAAAGACATGTACTTGTCGCGCGTGGCCGCCCTCAACGGTGGCTGCGGTCAAGCCACCCCGGCCTTCAACGTGAACCGCCTGTGCGGCTCGGGCTTGCAAGCCATTGTGTCGGCCAGCCAGGCCATCCTATTGGGTGACTGCGACATCGCCATTGGCGGTGGTGCAGAAAACATGAGCCGTGG
>CANFJA010000005.1 GCA_947447235.1 Comamonadaceae bacterium | reverse complement strand
GCCCGAAATTCCAGACTTGGCCGAGATGCTGATTGCCATGGGTGCCAAGATTGAAGGCCATGGCACCAGCCGCATTCACGTTCAAGGCGTGAGCCGTTTGACAGGCTGTCACCACCAGGTGGTGGCTGACCGCATCGAAGCGGGTACTTTTTTGTGTGCCGTGGCGGCCACGGGGGGCGATGTCTTCTTGCGCCATGCGCGGGCCGACCATTTGGACGCGGTGATCGACAAACTGCGTGATGCTGGCGCCACGGTCACAGCCCATCCCGAGGGCATTCGCATTCAGGGTGCAGCCCCGGCGTTTGCGCACCTCAAGGCACAAAACTTTCGCACCACCGAATACCCCGGCTTCCCGACCGACATGCAAGCGCAGTTCATGGTGCTCAACGCCATTGCTCAGGGCGCATCCAAAGTCACGGAAACCATTTTTGAAAACCGTTTCATGCACGTCAACGAGTTGGTGCGCTTGGGCGCCCACATCCAGATCGATGGCAAGGTGGCGGTGCTCGAAGGCGTGCCTCAGTTGTCGGGTGCCACTGTCATGGCCACCGATTTGCGCGCCTCGGCCTCGTTGGTGATTGCCGGCTTGGTGGCGGAAGGTGAGACCTTGGTGGACCGCATCTACCACCTCGACCGGGGTTACGACAAGATGGAAGCCAAGCTGCGCGCCATAGGCGCGGACATAGAAAGAGTCAAATAATGGCCCCCACGCCATGAAAGCTAACGACATGATCACACTCGCGCTCTCCAAAGGCCGCATCTTTGACGAAACCATGCCCTTGCTCAAAGCCGCTGGGATTGAGGTGTTGGAAGACCCTGAAAAATCGCGCAAGCTGATCTTGCCTACCAACCATGCCCATGTGCGTGTGGTGCTGGTGCGTGCGTCGGATGTGCCCACCTATGTGCAGTACGGCGGGGCCGACTTGGGCGTGACGGGCCTAGACACCTTGATCGAACACGGGGGTGGCTATGCCAACGGCGTGGCGGCTGCTGGCCTGTACCAGCCGCTGGACTTGCAAATCGCCAAGTGCCGCATGAGTGTGGCGGTTCGGGCTGACTTTGACTACGCGGCCCAGGTCAAGCAAGGCGCACGCTTGAAAGTGGCCACCAAATACACCGCGATTGCGCGTGACTTTTTTGCTTCCAAGGGCGTCCACGTCGACATGGTCAAGCTGTATGGCTCGATGGAGTTGGCGCCACTCACCGGCTTGGCCGATGCCATCGTTGACTTGGTGTCAACCGGCAACACGCTCAAGGCCAACCACTTGGTGGAGGTGGAGCGCATCATGGACATCAGCTCGCGCTTGGTGGTCAACCAAGCAGCCCTCAAAATGAAGCAAGCGCCCATTCGCCGCATCATTGATGCGTTCGAAGCCGCCTTGCCCGCCCGTTAACGCGCCACTCCTGACAAGCAACTGCCATGGCCCAACCGCTCCGTCTCTCGACCACAAGCCCCACCTTTGAAGCCGATTTCAAAGCCCGCTTACATTGGTCGGCCGACACCGATGCCGCCATTGAGCAGCGTGTGGCTGAGATCTTGGCCGATGTGCGCGCACGCGGGGACGCCGCGGTGCTGGAATACACCGAGCGCTTCGATGGCTTGAAGGCCCACAGCATGGCCGCGCTGGAGTTGACGCAGGCCGAACTCAAAGCGGCATTTGAGAGTTTGCCCAACGCGCAGCGCGAGGCCTTGCAGGCGGCGGCGGCCCGGGTGCGCAGCTACCACGAGGCGCAGCGCAAGGCCAGCGGCGAGAGCTGGAGCTACCGCGACGCCGATGGCACCTTGCTGGGCCAAAAAGTCACGCCGCTGGACCGCGTGGGCATTTACGTGCCGGGTGGCAAAGCCGCTTACCCCTCGAGCGTGTTGATGAATGCCATTCCCGCCCACGTGGCCGGGGTGGGTGAGATCATCATGGTGGTGCCCACGCCCGCCCGAGACAAACTTGCCGCCAACGCCGCACAGGGCGAGCGCAACCCCTTGGTGCTGGCCGCGGCCTATGTGGCAGGGGTCAGCCGTGCCTTCACCATTGGCGGCGCGCAAGCGGTGGCGGCCTTGGCCTATGGCACGGCCACGGTGCCCGCCGTGGACAAAGTCACCGGTCCTGGCAACGCCTATGTGGCGGCTGCCAAACGCCGTGTGTTTGGCACCGTGGGCATCGACATGATTGCGGGCCCGAGCGAAATTTTGGTGCTGGCCGATGGCTCCACCCCGCCAGACTGGGTGGCGATGGATTTGTTCAGCCAGGCCGAGCACGACGAGCTCGCGCAAAGCGTGCTGCTGTGCCCCGACGCCGCCTACATTGACCGTGTGCAAGCTGAAATCGATCGACTCCTGCCACAAATGCCACGGCGCGAGATCATCGAAAAATCGCTCAATGGCCGTGGGGCGTTGATCCACACCCGCAGCATGGAAGAAGCCTGTGCCATCAGCAACCGCATTGCGCCCGAGCACTTGGAAGTGTCTAGCCACGAACCGCACCGCTGGGAGCCGCTGCTCAAGCACGCGGGGGCCATCTTCTTGGGGGCCTACACCAGCGAGAGCTTGGGCGACTACTGTGCCGGCCCCAACCATGTGTTGCCCACCAGTGGTACCGCGCGTTTCAGCTCGCCGCTGGGGGTGTACGACTTTCAAAAGCGCAGCAGCCTGATCGAGGTGAGCGAGCAGGGGGCGCAAACCCTGGGCAAGATCGCCGCCGTGTTGGCGTATGGCGAAGGCTTGCAAGCCCATGCCATGGCGGCTGAGTTACGTTTGAAGAAGACCCCCTGACATGACGAATTCAACGAACCACGCATTGCGCTTCATTCGCTCCGATGTGCAAGCCATGCATGCTTATGTGGTGCAGCATTCCGCAGGCATGGTCAAGCTCGATGCGATGGAGAACCCCTTCACGCTGCCCCCTGAATTGCAAGCCCAGTTGGGCGCGCGTTTGGGCGCGGTGGACATCAACCGCTACCCCGGCGCGCGCATCGACGATTTGAAGCACGCGCTGGCGCGCTACGTGGATTTGCCTGCAGGCTTGGGTCTGATGTTGGGCAATGGCTCAGACGAATTGATTTCTCTGTTGTCCATGGCCTGCGCTGTGCCCAACGCCAAGGTGCTGGCCCCAGAGCCCGGCTTTGTGATGTACGGCATGAGCGCGCAATTGCAAGGTTTGCAATACATCGGCGTGCCCTTGACGGCTGACTTTGAGTTGGACGAAGTCGCCATGTCGGTGGCCATTGCCCAGTCTGAGCCCGCCATTGTGTACATCGCCTACCCCAACAACCCCACGGCCAATTTGTGGGATGCCGGCACCATCCGTCGTCTCATCTCACAGGTCAGCGCCTATGGCGGTTTGGTGGTGATGGACGAGGCCTACCAGCCGTTCTCAAGCTGCAGTTGGTTGGATGAAATTCGTCGCGATCCGGCGGCTAACGCCCACGTGTTGTTGATGCGCACGCTGTCCAAATTTGGCTTGGCTGGTATTCGCTTGGGTTACATGGTGGGCCCTAGCGCGTTGGTGCACGAAGTCGACAAACTGCGTCCACCCTACAACGTGAGCGTGCTCAATGCCGAGTGCGCCTTGTTTGCGCTCGAACACACCGAGGTGTTCGCGCAACAAGCCGCCGCCATCCGCGCCGAACGTGAAAAGTTGTTCAACGCCTTGCAGCAGTTGCCGGGTGTCACCCCCTATGCCAGCGAAGCCAACATGATGGTGCTGCGCTTCACAGGCGACGCGGATGCAGCCCACCGCGCGTTTGAGGTGCTCAAGGCCCACAAGGTATTGGTGAAGAACGTTTCTAAAATGCATCCCTTGCTGGCCAACTGCCTGCGCCTGACGGTGGGAACGCCGACTGAGAACGCACAGCTCCTGGCTGCCTTGACCTCTGCCCTTTCTTGAAAGCCCCGCATGACCGTCCGCACCGCTGAAGTCAGTCGCAACACCGCCGAGACCCGCATCACCGTCAAGATCAATCTCGACGGCACAGGGCAATCCAAGCTGTCCACCGGCATTGGATTTTTTGACCATATGCTGGACCAGATTGCGCGTCACGGCTTGATCGATTTGGACATCCATGCCGAAGGCGATTTGCACATCGATGGCCACCACACGGTGGAAGACGTGGGCATCACCTTGGGCCAGGCGTTTGCCAAAGCGGTGGGCGACAAAAAAGGCATTCGCCGCTATGGCCACGCTTACGTGCCTCTGGACGAGGCTTTGAGCCGTGTCGTGGTTGATTTCTCAGGCCGTCCAGGATTGGTGATGCACGTGCCGTTCAAGAGCGGCATGATTGGCGAGTTCGACAGCCAATTGGCGTTTGAATTCTTCCAAGGCTTTGTGAACCACGCGTTGGTCACCTTGCACATTGACAACCTGCGTGGCGAAAACGCCCACCACCAGGCCGAGACCGTGTTCAAAGCGTTTGCCCGTGCTTTGCGCGCGGCGCTTGAACTGGATCCGCGCTCTTTGGGTGTGATTCCCTCGACCAAGGGCAGTCTGTGATGCTTCAAGCCCAGTGCGGCCAGCAGCCGCAAGCCCCTGAGACTGAGCGGCCATGAACAACAAAGTCGCAGTCGTGGACTACGGCATGGGCAATTTGCGCTCGGTGGCACAGGCCGTGATGCATGCGGCCTCGGTGGTCGACCATGCCGTGGTAGTGGTCACATCCGACCCGCAGGTGGTGCGTGATGCGCACCGCGTGGTCTTGCCTGGCCAAGGCGCCATGCCCGATTGCATGCGCGAGTTGCGCGAGTCGGGCCTGATGGACGCCGTGCTGGATGCTGCGCATAAGAAGCCTCTGTTTGGCGTGTGCGTGGGCATGCAAATGCTGCTCGACCACAGCGCAGAGGGCGACACCCCAGGCTTGGGCTTGATTCCGGGTGAGGTGGTGAAGTTTGATTTGGCTGGCCGTACCCAAGCCGATGGCAGCCGTTTCAAGGTGCCACAGATGGGCTGGAACCAGGTGCTGCAAACTCGCGCCCACCCCATGTGGCAAGACGTGCCCGACAACAGTTACTTTTATTTCGTGCACAGCTTTTATGCACGACCCCAAAATTTGGCGGACTGCGCTGCGCAAACGGACTATGGCAATTTGTTCACGTGCGTGGTAGCGCGCGATAATATTTTTGCGACACAATTTCACCCAGAAAAAAGCGCGGCGCATGGTTTGGCCCTGTACCGCAATTTTCTGCACTGGACACCCTGATCATTCACCTCACCGGGCCTGCTTGAAGCCCTTTGACACCATGCTACTTATTCCTGCGATTGACCTCAAAGACGGACATTGCGTACGCCTCAAACAAGGCGATATGGACCAGGCCACCACGTTTGGTGAAGACCCCGCGCAAATGGCCTTGAACTGGGTGGCCAAAGGTGCGCGACGTTTGCACTTGGTGGACTTGAATGGCGCTTTTGCGGGTAAGCCGCAAAACAACTTGGCCATCAAAGCCATTTTGAAAGCCGTCGGCCAGGACATACCGGTGCAACTCGGTGGCGGTATTCGCGACTTGGACACGATCGAAAAATACATCGACGCGGGCCTGCGCTACGTCATCATCGGCACAGCGGCGGTGAAAAACCCAGGTTTCTTGCGCGACGCCTGCAGTGCGTTTGGTGGCCACATCATCGTCGGGCTCGATGCCAAAGACGGCAAAGTCGCCACCGATGGCTGGAGCAAACTGACCGGCCACGAAGTGGCAGATCTAGGCAAGAAATTTGAAGACTACGGCGTGGAGTCGATCATCTACACAGACATTGGCCGTGACGGCATGCTCAGTGGCATCAACATCGATGCCACCGTCAAGCTGGCGCAAGCCTTGACGATTCCAGTCATCGCCTCTGGCGGCTTGTCCAACATGGCCGACATCGACCAGTTGTGCGCCGTGGAAGACGAGGGCGTGGAGGGCGTGATTTGTGGCCGTGCCATTTACAGCGGCGATCTGGATTTTGAAAAAGCCCAGGCCCGCGCTGACGAACTCAATGGCTAATCCCACATGCGCGGGTTACGCGTCCTGTGCCTGAAGCCCCCGCATGTTGACGTCTTCCTCCGAAGTTTTTCAAGGCTTGGACTGCCATCGCCTGACACTGCCTTGTGGCGACACCGTGTTGGTGGCCTTGCACGGTGCCCACGTGCTGTCGTGGGTCAGCCAAGGGCGTGAGCGTTTGTTTTTGAGTCCTGCCAATCTGTGGGATGGCCAGTCGGCCATCCGTGGCGGCGTGCCAGTGTGCTTTCCGCAATTCAACCAGCGCGGCCCCTTGCCCAAACATGGCTTTGCCCGAACGATGGCGTGGCAGTTTTCAGATTCACAAGTGGACGATGCGCAGGCCCACATCGACTTTGTGCTGACAGCCAATGCACACACACACACCCTGTGGCAGCAGCAATTTGTGGCCCAACTGCGTGTGCACTTGCAGCCCGGTCAGTTGCAAATCAGCTTGTCAGTGCACAACACCGACACACAGCCCTTGCTCTTTACAGGCGCCTTGCACACTTACTTGTTGGTGGATGACATTGATTTGACCGATGTGACCGGTTTGCAGGGCCAAGCCGAATGGGATGCCGTGGCCGATGTGCATGGTGTGGCCGATGAGGCCCTGTACTTGGATGGCGAGTTTGACCGTGTGTACGCTGCCGCGCCTGGCCCGCTGCGCGTGCAAGATGGCAGCGGCATGCTGTGCATCGAGCAAAGCCCCTCCTGGGGGCAATCGGTGGTGTGGAACCCTGGCTCCGAGAAATGCGCCACACTGGCGGACATGCCCACCGACGGCTTTGCGCACATGTTGTGCGTGGAGGCGGCTCAGGTGTTCGAGCCAATTTCTGTGCCTGCTTCTGGTCAATGGCTGGGTTGGCAACGTTTGACTGTTTCTTGAGAACTGACCCGCTGGACTCTTATGCTCGCTAAACGCATCATTCCTTGCCTTGACGTGACCGGTGGTCGCGTGGTCAAAGGCGTCAACTTTGTGGAGCTGCGTGATGCGGGCGATCCGGTGGAGATTGCCGCACGCTACAACGAGCAAGGCGCCGATGAGTTGACGTTTTTGGACATCACCGCCACCAGCGATGCGCGTGACGTCATCTTGCACATCATCGAAGCCGTGGCCAGCCAGGTGTTCATTCCGCTGACCGTGGGCGGTGGCGTGCGCACGGTGGACGATGTGCGCCGCTTGCTCAACGCCGGCGCCGACAAGGTGAGCTTCAACTCAGCCGCCATTGCCAACCCGCAAGTGATTCGTGATGCCTCGGCCAAATACGGTGCCCAGTGCATCGTGGTGGCCATCGACGCCAAGCGCCGCAACCCCGATGAAGAGCACCGCTTGGGGGTGAACGGCCAACCTCTAGGCCCAGGCTGGGATGTGTTCAGCCATGGCGGGCGCAAAAACGTGGGCCTGGATGCGGTGGCTTGGGCCACCCAAATGGCAGAGCACGGCGCTGGTGAAATTTTGCTCACCAGCATGGACCGGGACGGCACCAAGTCAGGCTTTGACTTGGCCTTGACCCGCGCGGTGGCCGATGCGGTGTCGGTGCCCGTGATTGCCTCGGGTGGGGTGGGCAACCTGGACCACTTGGCCGATGGCGTGCAGCAAGGCGGTGCCGATGCGGTGCTGGCGGCCAGCATTTTTCACTACGGTGAATACACCGTGCAACAAGCCAAGCATCGCATGCGTGAGCGTGGCATTCCTGTGCGTTTGTGAAGGAGATGTGAATGACACACCCTGTCTGGTTGGATGCTGTGCGATGGGACGACAAGGGTCTGGTCCCCGTCATCGCTCAAGAAAACGACAGCGGCGATGTGCTGATGTTTGCCTGGATGAACCGTGAAGCCCTGCAAAAAACAGCAGAGCTGAAGCGGGCGGTGTACTTCAGCCGTTCGCGCAACAAGTTGTGGTTCAAAGGCGAAGAGTCGGGCCATGTGCAAACCGTGCACGACATCCGTCTGGACTGCGACAACGATGTGGTGTTGCTGCGTGTGACACAGCTGGGCCACAGCCCCGGCATAGCCTGCCATACTGGGCGTCACAGTTGCTTTTTCCAACGCTTGGAAGGCGACGACTGGCAAGCCTGTGAGCCCGTGCTCAAAGACCCCGAATCGATTTACAAATGACCGCCATGAGTTCGACCGACGTCAACAATTCAGACACTTTGCAACGCCTCGCGGCGGTGATTGAAAGTCGCAAACCCGCCAACGGGGGTGACCCGCAGAAGAGCTACGTCTCGCGCTTGCTGCACAAAGGGCCAGATGCTTTTTTGAAAAAGATTGGTGAAGAGGCCACAGAGACCGTGATGGCCGCCAAAGACGTGGACCACGGCGGTGACCCCGCCAAACTGGTGTACGAGGTGGCTGATCTGTGGTTCCACAGCATGATTGCGCTGGCCCATTACGGTTTGACGCCTGCCGATGTGGTCAATGAGTTGGCGCGTCGTGAAGGACTGAGTGGTCTTGAAGAGAAGGCCTTGCGCAAGGCTCACGACCGAGAGCTGCGTGGCGAGTGAGTGCGCTGCAGTTTGAATTTTCTAAAGTTGACACCATGACAGATCCCAACTGCATCTTTTGCAAAATCATCGCTGGGCATATCCCATCGCGCAAAGTCTATGAGGACGATGAGATTTTTGCGTTTCATGACATCAATCCTTGGGCACCCGTTCATTTTTTAGTGATTCCAAAGCTGCATATTCCATCGATCGCACACATAGGCTCTGAACACGAGGCTCTTTTGGGTCGAATGATGACCCTGGCGCCTAAGTTGGCTTTGCAAGAGGGTGCACGTCCTTATCCAGAGGGCGGCTTTCGTCTTGTGACCAACACAGGGGTTGAAGGTGGACAAGAAGTGCACCATTTACATTGGCATGTCATGGGTGGACCACGCCCCTGGCTGCGTGGCTGATTAGAATTCCCCGTATTCAAGGAGAAACACATGGGTTCGTTTTCAATTTGGCATTGGCTGATCGTTTTGTTGATCGTCATCATGGTGTTCGGCACCAAGAAGCTCAAAAACTTAGGCGGCGATCTGGGTGGGGCTGTGAAAGGCTTCAAAGATGGCATGAAAGACGGCTCGACGACGCCGGACGACAAGCCTGCTGTGGCGCCAGCTGCTGCAGTGGCAGCCGACAAAAATACCATTGACGTAGAAGTCAAGAGCAAGACTTAATTGCTGTTGATCGCCTGCTTTGTTTGATCTTGATTTTTCTAAAATTGCGGTAGTCAGTGCAGTGGCGCTTGTCGTCATTGGGCCTGAGCGCCTGCCCGGCGTGGCCCGCACGGTGGGGACTTTGATCGGCAAAGCAAGGCGTTATGTTGCGGATGTCAAAGCCGAGGTGAACCGCACGATGGAGCTCGACGAGCTCAAGAAAATGAAAGATACGGTAGAGAGTGCGGCCCGCGATGTGGAGCATTCAGTTCAGACGGCGAGCAGCGAGTTTGAAAAGGACTGGGCAGAAACAACGGCAGGTTTGACCGGCAACGAGTACACCCCGTTAGAAACGCCACCATTGAGCTACCAACATCCCGGAAAAAAGTGGCGCCTCAAGCGCGGCAGCGTGCCGCATTGGTACAAAGCCCGCCAGGGTGTGCGTACCAAGGCGCTCTCTAGTGCAGCCCGTGTGGCCCGCTTCCGTCCCCCTGTGAGGCCTGATGTCTGATACCCCTTCCCAAGACGAGTTAGCTGGCACCGAGCAGCCCTTTGTTCAGCACCTGATTGAGTTGCGCGACCGTTTGGTCAAGTCCACCATTGCGGTGGCGATCGCTGGCGCCGTATTGGCGATCTTTCCTGGGCCTGCGGAGTTGTACGATTTGCTGGCGGCACCCTTGGTGGCGCAGTTGCCCGCAGGCGCAACTTTGATTGCCACCTCGGTGATTTCACCGTTTTTGGTGCCCCTCAAAATTTTGCTCATGTCGGCTTTTTTGCTGGCCTTGCCTGTGGTGTTGTACCAGGTGTGGGCCTTTGTGGCGCCGGGCTTGTATGCGCACGAAAAAAAACTGGTCTTGCCTCTGGTGGTCTCCAGCACCTTGCTGTTCATGATTGGGGTGGCTTTTTGTTACCTCTTTGTGTTTGGTCAGGTGTTCAAGTTCATCCAAAGTTTCGCACCCAAGAGCATCACGGCGGCGCCTGACATTGAGGCCTACTTGAGTTTTGTTTTGACGATGTTCATCGCCTTTGGCTTGGCATTTGAGGTGCCGATTGTGGTGATCGTGTTGGCGCGTATGAATGTGGTGAGCATTGAAAAACTCAAGGGCTTTCGCTCTTACTTCATTGTGCTGGCCTTCATCATTGCTGCCATCGTGACGCCGCCTGATGTGGTGTCGCAGTTGGCCCTGGCGATTCCAATGTGTATCTTGTACGAGATTGGCATCTGGGCTGCTCAGTTGTTCATCAAACATACCAAAGCCCCCGACGCTGAGTGAGCGTCCATGAAAGCCCCATGAAACGTCATTGGCTGCTTTTCTCTCAATTCGTCACTGTGGCGGTCGCGGTGTGGTTTGTGCTGGCCACCCTCAAGCCTGAATGGTTGAACCGGACCCCACGCATTGCTGGGGTGAGCTTGCAAGAGGCTGCGCCACTGCCGCTCGGTGCGGTGATGCCGGGCAGTTTGAGTCCTGCGGCCAAGCGCGCTGCACCTGCGGTGGTGAGCATCGCCACCACGCAAACGGCAACGAAAAACCCGTCATCCAATGATCCGTGGTTTCGATTTTTTTACGGTGACCGAGATGACGATGCGCCTCAGGCGGGGTTGGGCAGTGGCGTGATTGTGAGCCCAGAGGGCTATATCCTGACCAACAACCATGTGGTTGAAGGGGCGGACGAAATTGAAGTCACCTTGAGTGACAGCCGCAGAGCCCGAGCCACGGTGATTGGCACCGACCCGGAAACCGACTTGGCTGTCTTGCGTATTCAACTCGATCGCTTGCCGGTGATCACGCTGGGCAACTCTGACGCAGCCCAAGTGGGGGACAAGGTCTTGGCGATTGGCAATCCCTTTGGGGTGGGGCAAACCGTGACCAGTGGCATTGTGTCGGCCTTGGGCCGTAACCAACTCGGCATCAACACATTTGAAAATTTCATTCAGACCGATGCGGCCATCAACCCTGGCAATTCCGGTGGTGCGCTGGTCGATGTGAATGGCAGCCTGCTGGGCATCAACACAGCCATCTATTCGCGCTCGGGCGGCAACATGGGCATTGGCTTTGCCATCCCTGTCTCGACGGCACGCCAAGTGTTAGAGGGCATCGTGCGTGACGGCCAAGTCACCCGGGGTTGGGTGGGCGTAGAGCCCAATGAACTGACCCCTGAATTGGCCGAAACCTTTGGCTTGAAAGATGTGGAGGGTGTGATCATCACAGGTGTGTTGCAAAACGCTCCCGCAGCCAAAGCGGGCTTACGTCCAGGCGATGTGCTGGTGCGTGTGGCGGGGGAACCGGTGCGTCATGTGGGTGAGTTGCTGACGCGGATCGCGGCATTGACGCCGGGCGTGTCAGCCAAGATAGAGGTGATGCGTCGCAACCAAGCCTTGACCTTGGAGGTGACGCCCACGCAGCGTCCCAAAACCAAGGCGGTGCAACTATGACGGAGCCTTTGCGTATTTCGCGCCATGTGCTGGTAGAAGCTTGCAATGACTTGTTGCAGCCTGCGCGTTTCAAGGACTATGGGCCCAACGGCTTGCAGGTCGAGGGCAAGGAACACGTTGGGCATATCGTGTCAGGGGTGACAGCCAGTCGAGCCTTGATTGAGGCTGCGATTGAAGCCAAGGCGGATGTTATTTTTGTCCATCACGGCTTGTTTTGGCGTGGTCAAGATGGCGTTGTGTCGGGATGGATGAAGCAGCGATTGGCCTTGTTGCTGGCCCATGACATCAATTTGCTGGCCTATCACTTGCCCTTGGATGCGCACCCTGAGTTGGGTAATAACGCGCAACTTGGACAGCGCTTGGGCTTGAAGGTTGCGGGTAGCTTTGGCGAACAAGCGCTGGGTTTATATGGGGAGTGTGTGGATGGACAGGCGTTTGCCTCGGTCAATGAATTGGCCCGCACCTTGACGCAGGTGTTGCAGCGCCCTCCGGTCGTGGTGCCCGGTGCGGGTCGCCCCATTCGACGAATTGCTTGGTGCACGGGTGGCGCCCAAGGTTTTTTTGAAGCGGCCATTGCCGCAGGCGCTGATGCCTTCATCACGGGGGAGATTTCTGAGCCGCAGGCACATTTGGCGCGTGAAACAGGCGTGGCTTTTTTGGCCTGTGGTCACCATGCCACCGAGCGTTTCGGCGCGCCGGCGGTGGCTGCGCATGTGGCCGCACAGTTAGGACTGACCCACCAATTCATTGACATCGACAACCCGGCCTGACCATGACGCATGTTTTCAAGCCGATTGCCATCACGTTAGGGGACGCATCGGGCATTGGTCCGGAAATCATTGCCATGGCGTTTCGCGATTCGCCCGACAAAGTCCAAGGCTGCGTGGTGGTGGGCGATGTGGCTGTGATGCAGCGCGCAATCGATGTGCTGGCCGCGGCCAAGCCCAGTGCGCAACGCATCAGATTGCTGGTGTTGTCGCAGCTGTCAGACTTGTCTACAACTTTGCCGGCCATGACCTTGCCGGTGTTGCAGGTAGGACCCCCTTTGGAGGTGGCCCAATTGCCTGCTTGGGGGTGCGTCAACGCGGTGGCAGGGCGCTTGGCGGCTGATGCGGTGGTGTGGGCCGCGCAAGCCGCTTTGCGGGGTGAGGTGAGCGCCTTGGTGACGGCTCCTCTGCACAAGGAAGCCTTGTTTGCTGCGGGAGTGCCTTTTCCCGGGCATACCGAAATGCTGCAAGCCTGCGCTGCAGCCCATGTGGGTGTGTCTGTGGAGGACATGCCTGTGCGCATGATGCTGGCCAACCGCGAATTGCGCACGGTGCTGGTGAGCATTCATGTGCCCTTGCGACAGGCCATTGAAGCGGTGACCGTTGAGAATATTTTGCAAACCCTGCGCATCACGCATGCGGCTGAATTGGCTGTGACGGGGCGTGTGCCGCACATGGGGGTTGCAGGTTTGAATCCCCATGCAGGCGAGGGTGGTCTGTTGGGGCGAGAAGAGTTAGACATCATCGTGCCCGCCCTTCAGCAAGCGCGCGCTGAGGGCCTGCATGTCAGCGGCCCATTGGCACCCGACACCATTTTCATGCGGGCCCGTGTCAAAGGCGATCAGCCGGGCGAGTTTGATGTGGTGATTGCCATGTACCACGACCAAGGGCTCATCCCCGTCAAATACCTGGGGGTTGAGCAGGGCGTCAACGTCACCTTGGGTTTGCCCCTGGTTCGAACCAGTCCAGACCACGGGACTGCGTTTGATTTGGCCGGTCAGGGGCGGGCTGACCCTGCCAGCTTGTTAGAGGCGTTGGCCATGGCGCGCCGGTTGGCTGCGGACAGGGTGCGCTGAGCGCGGGTCTTGGCTTGATTGCAGAGCCGTCAGCTACAATAGGCGGTTAACCCAACCAGTGACAATTGTTTGAGGAATTTCATGAGTGACACCCCAGTAGACACCAGTAAACGCACGTGGCTGATTGCCTCCACTTGCGCAGGTGCAGTCGGCGGCGCAGCGGTGGCCGTCCCGTTTATCAGCACGTTTCAACCATCAGAAAAGGCCAAAGCTGCCGGCGCTGCCGTTGAGGTCGATATTTCGGCACTCAAGCCTGGTGAAAAAATGACGGTCGAATGGCGCGGCAAACCGGTTTGGATTGTCAAGCGCACCCCTGATCAATTGGAAAGCCTGAGCAAAACGGAATCTCAGTTGGCCGACCCCAAATCAGAACGCAAGCCTGCAGAATTCACCCCCGCTTACGCGCGCAATCAAGCCCGCTCAATCAAGCCCGAAATTTTTGTGGGTGTAGGCATTTGCACGCACTTGGGCTGCTCGCCCTCAGACAAATTCGCATTGGGCGCACAACCTTCCTTGCCGGACGACTGGCAAGGTGGTTTCTTGTGCCCCTGCCATGGTTCAACTTTTGACATGGCAGGCCGCGTGTTCAAGAACAAACCCGCGCCAGACAACCTCGAAGTGCCACCACACATGTACCTGTCCGACACCAAGTTGTTGATCGGTGAAGACAAGAAAGCCTGATAGGACACACCATGGCTGAATTCAAAGAAATCTCCCCTAACGCCAGCGCTGGCGAAAAACTGCTCAATTGGGTGGACAACCGCTTCCCGGCGTCCAAGATGTACAAAGAGCACCTGTCTGAGTACTACGCGCCAAAGAACTTCAACTTCTTTTACTTTTTTGGCTCACTCGCCTTGTTGGTGTTGGTGATCCAAATCGTGACCGGTATTTTCTTGGTCATGCATTACAAGCCCGATGCAGCTTTGGCCTTTGGCTCGGTCGAATACATCATGCGTGATGTGCCTTGGGGTTGGCTGATTCGTTACATGCACTCGACGGGTGCTTCGGCCTTCTTCGTGGTGGTGTACTTGCACATGTACCGCGGCCTGATTTACGGTTCCTACCGCAAGCCCCGTGAGTTGGTGTGGGTGTTCGGTTGTGCGATCTTTTTGTGCCTGATGGCAGAAGCGTTCATGGGATACCTGCTGCCTTGGGGCCAAATGTCCTATTGGGGCGCACAGGTGATCGTGAACTTGTTTGCTGCTGTGCCTTTCGTCGGCCCTGACTTGGCTTTGCTGATTCGTGGTGACTATGTGGTGAGCGATGCCACCTTGAACCGTTTCTTCAGCTTCCATGTGATTGCAGTGCCTTTGGTGCTGCTGGGTCTTGTGGTCGCCCACATCATTGCGCTGCATGAAGTCGGCTCGAACAACCCCGATGGCGTGGAAATCAAAGGCCCCAACGCGCCGAAAGATGCACAAGGTCATCCACTCGACGGCATTCCCTTTCACCCCTACTACACGGTGCATGACATCTTGGGTGTGAGCGGCTTCTTGCTGGTGTTCAGCGCGATCATTTTCTTCGCACCTGAATTCGGTGGTTATTTCCTCGAATACAACAACTTCATTCCTGCAGATCCGCTGAAGACCCCGTTGCACATCGCCCCCGTTTGGTACTTCACGCCTTTCTATTCCATGTTGCGGGCCATCACCAGCGAAATGATGTATGCCTTGATTGCATGCGTGTTGGCTGGCGCTTTCTTGGGTGTGACCCGCACCAAACTGTCGGGCCTGTTCAAGGGCGTGGTTGTCGGCGGTGCAGTGGCGCTGGTGTTGATGATGCTGTCGATCGACGCCAAGTTCTGGGGTGTGTTGGTGATGGGTGGCGCTGTGGTCATCTTGTTCTTCCTGCCTTGGTTGGACAACTGTGGCGTCAAGTCGATCCGTTACCGTCCGGATTGGCACAAATACCTCTACGGCATCTTTGTGATCAACTTTGTGGTGCTGGCTTACTTGGGTGTGCAACCCCCATCACCCATCGGCGAACGCGTGTCCCAAGTGGGCACCCTGTTCTACTTCGGTTTCTTCTTCTTGATGCCTTGGTGGAGTCGCCTGGGCCAGACCAAGCCGGTCCCTGACCGCGTGACGTTTGCCCCTCACTGAGATTCACGGAGCACATTCACCATGAAAAAAATTATTCTCAGCTTGGCTCTGTTTCTCGGTGTGGTCGCCGGTGCGCAGGCTTCAGGCGGCGACACCATCGCGTGGGACAAGGCGCCCAATAAAACCAATGATTTGGCAGCGTTGCAAAACGGCGCTAAGTTGTTTGTGAACCATTGCTTGAACTGCCACTCGGCAGCCTTCATGCGCTACAACCGCTTGACCGATATTGGCTTGACCGAGCAACAGATCAAAGACAACCTGTTGTTCACCACTGACAAAGTGGGCGAGACCATGAAGTCCAACATTGACCCCAAACAGGCCAAAGAGTGGTTTGGGGGCAATCCTCCTGATTTGACTGTCATTGCACGTTCACGTGCAGGTCATGGCGGCACAGGTGCGGATTACCTCTACACCTACATGCGCACTTTCTACCGTGATGAAACCAAAGCCACGGGATGGAACAACTTGGTGTTCCCCAACGTGGGCATGCCCCATGTGTTGTGGGAAATGCAAGGTGTGCGTCGCCCGATCTACGAAGCGCATGAAGAACATGGCCACGCTGTGCAAGTGTTCAAGGGCTGGGAACAAGTCACGCCCGGCACCATGACACCTTTGCAGTATGACCAAGCCATGGGTGACCTGGTGGGTTATTTGCAATGGATGGCTGAGCCTGCTCAAAATACCCGTGTTCGCATTGGTGTGTGGGTACTGCTGTTCTTGCTTGGATTCATGGTCATTGCTTGGCGCTTGAATGCTTCCTTCTGGAAAGATATCAAGTAATCCAACGACGATGACTGGCGTACTGCCCGTCATCACCTCACGGAGTGACAGGTTTGCTTGTCACTCTTTTTGATTTTTAGGAGCCCCCCATCATGATGGTGCTTTACTCGGGAACCACGTGTCCCTTTTCTCATCGTTGCCGTTTCGTTCTGTTTGAAAAAGGCATGGACTTTGAAATCCGTGATGTAGATCTCTACAACAAACCCGAAGACATCAACGTGATGAATCCTTATGGCCAGGTGCCTATCCTGGTTGAACGCGATCTCATTTTGTATGAATCCAACATCATCAATGAGTACATCGATGAGCGCTTTCCGCATCCCCAGCTGATGCCCGGTGATCCGGTGGATCGCGCCCGTGTTCGCTTGTTTTTGTTGAACTTTGAAAAAGAGTTGTTCACGCATGTGACCACCCTGGAGTCGCGTGTGACCAAGGCCAATGACAAGGCCTTGGAAAAAGCCCGATCGCACATCCGTGACCGATTGACCCAATTGGCACCCGTGTTCTTGAAAAACAAGTTCATGTTGGGCGACAACTTCTCCATGCTGGATGTGGCCATTGCGCCTTTGCTGTGGCGCCTCGACAACTATGGCATTGAACTGTCCAAGAATGCGGCGCCACTGTTGAAGTATGCCGAGCGCATTTTTTCGCGCCCAGCCTACATTGAGGCATTGACTCCCTCCGAAAAAGTGATGCGCAAGTAACGTCCATGTTGAACACGCCCGACGCTTCATCGACCCGTCCTTACCTGCTGCGTGCTTTGCACGAGTGGTGCACGGACAATGGCTACACCCCCTACGTGGCTGTGTTGGTGGATGAAACGGTGCAGGTTCCCATGGAGTACGTCAAGAACGGCGAGATTGTCTTGAACGTGAGCTATGACGCCACCAGCAGCATGACCCTGGGGAATGAATTCATTGAATTCAAGGCGCGTTTTGCAGGCATTGCCCGTGAAATCATTGTCCCCGTGAGCCGCGTGTTGGCGATCTATGCCCGTGAAAATGGTCAAGGCATGGCGTTCCCTATGCCCGTGAGCCAGCCCGCGCTCGTTCACGACAGTGCGCCTTCTCCGGTGCGCACTGGAGGTCTAACTGCGGTCGAAGCAACGACTGCTGATCACCCGAGAGATGAGCCGCAACCACCAAACTCACCTTCAGGTCGCCCTACTTTGACGCGTGTGAAATGAACACTTCTTGTTCACGCTAAAATAAAAACATGCCGATTTAGCTCAGTTGGTAGAGCACCCGCCTTGTAAGCGGTAGGTCATCAGTTCGAATCCGATAATCGGCACCAATCGAAAGCCCGTTGCACACAGTGCAGCGGGCTTTTTCTATTCAGTGTGGCGATTTAACTTTTACCCGGATGGTATTAACGTTCCAACCCTTGGTGCGAAGGTGTGCACAAAGGGCTGGCAGCGTTTGACGAAGCTTCGCTGCAATGGCGCTGTTGGGAACCAGCAAGCACCAAGTGTCGCCTTCGACCGAGCCCGACTGGACCATGTTGCGCAAAGAGACTGGCAACAAAGGGCCGATCGCGCGCAATCTATTTTGATGGTCACGTGCAATGGCAGAGAGTTGGGCCAAGTCTGGAGCCGTGTTGACGACTTGTTCTAGGGTTTGCGCTTTGCCTCGCAAGATGGTGCGGGTTTTTGGCGCCGTGCTGTAACCCAAAGCGCGGTAAGCCGCGAGGGTGTCAGGATGAGGGGGTTCTCGGGTCGCCATGACCTGATTATGGGTGCTGCGGACGGTTAAAATTCTGCGCTTCTATCCTGCCTTTCACAAAGGAACAAGCGACTCTCCATCTTCGATGAATTGGAGATCGCCTCAGCGCTCGCATGGCTTTCAATTTCCTCACACAAATTTTCGGTAGTCGCAATGAGCGCATGCTCAAACAGTACCGCAAGACCGTCGCGCAGATCAATGCCTTAGAGGCAAGCTTAGAGCAACTCAGCGATGAGGCTTTGAAAGCTAAAACCAACGAGTTCAAGCAGCGGGTGAGCCAAGGTCAGGCGCTGGAAGCGCTGTTGCCTGAGGCCTATGCCGTGGTGCGTGAAGCGTCCAAGCGAGTGATGAAGATGCGTCACTTCGATGTGCAGTTGGTGGGGGGCATTGCGCTGCACCAAGGCAAGATTTCGGAGATGCGAACAGGGGAGGGCAAAACCCTCACTGCAACCTTGCCCGTTTATTTGAATGCCTTGACAGGACAAGGTGTGCACGTGGTCACGGTGAATGATTATTTGGCCAACCGGGATGCTCAGTGGATGGCCCGCTTGTACAACTTCCTGGGCTTGTCGGTGGGCATCAACCTGCCCCATATGCCGCGTGAAGAAAAACAAGCGGCATACCGCGCCGACATTACCTATGGCACCAACAACGAATACGGATTTGACTATTTGCGCGACAACATGGTGTACGAACCAGCGGATCGGGTTCAGCGCGCCTTGAATTTCGCTATCGTGGACGAGGTGGACTCGATCTTGATCGATGAGGCGCGAACACCTTTGATCATCAGCGGTCAAGCCGAAGACCACACCGAGTTGTATGTGGCGATCAACCAGGTGGTGCCACTGCTGACGCGTCAAATTGGAGAGGAAGATCCGCGCACGGGTGAGGGCATCGTCACGCCGGGTGACTTCACGGTGGACGAGAAATCGCACCAAGTGTTCATGACCGAGCAAGGTCACGAAAACGCCGAACGCATTTTGGCCAGCCGTGGTTTGTTGCCTGAGGGTGCTTCTTTGTACGACCCGGCCAATATCAGCCTCATGCACCATTTGTATGCGGCCTTGCGTGCCAACCATCTCTACCTCCGCGATCAGCATTATGTGAACCAGGGTGGCGAGATAGTGATCGTCGATGAGTTCACGGGCCGCTTGATGTCGGGGCGCCGCTGGAGCGATGGCTTGCACCAAGCTGTTGAGGCCAAAGAAGGTGTGCAGATCCAAGCCGAAAACCAAACCTTGGCATCGATCACTTTCCAAAACTATTTCAGGCTATACCAAAAGCTCGCAGGCATGACCGGTACAGCGGACACCGAGGCCTATGAGTTTCAAGAAATTTATGGCCTAGAAACCTTGGTGGTGCCACCCAACCGCATCAGTCGCCGTGATGACCAACTCGATCGTGTCTACAAAACCACCGATGAGAAATACAAAGCCGCCATTGACGACATTCGTGAGTGCTACGAACGCGGACAACCTGTGTTGGTCGGTACCACCTCGATCGAAAACTCTGAGCTGATTGCGGGCATGTTGGAGAAGGCGAAATTGCCCCACCAAGTGCTCAACGCCAAGCAGCACGCGCGCGAGGCAGACATCGTGGCCCAAGCGGGTCGTCCAAGAATGATCACCATTGCCACCAACATGGCCGGTCGCGGAACCGACATTGTGTTAGGCGGCAACGTGGAGAAGCTGATTTCAGAGGTGGAAGCAGACGACAGTTTGGATGCCACCACCCAACAGCAAAAAATAGACGCTTTGCGTGTTCAGTGGACCCAAGATCATGAACTGGTGAAGTCGCTGGGTGGTTTGCGCATCATCGCCACAGAACGCCATGAGTCACGACGCATTGACAACCAATTGCGTGGCCGTTCCGGTCGACAAGGTGATCCAGGCTCTTCGCGCTTTTACCTGAGCTTGGATGATGCGTTGATGCGCATCTTTGCCGGCGAACGCGTCAAGTCCATCATGGACCGCTTGAAGATGCCCGAAGGTGAAGCCATTGAGGCGGGCATCGTCACACGCAGCATCGAGAGTGCCCAACGAAAAGTCGAAGCACGCAACTTTGACATTCGCAAGCAGTTGCTCGAGTACGACGATGTGTCCAATGACCAACGCCGTGTGATTTACCAGCAGCGCAATGACATTTTGGATGCCACCGACTTGACGGCTCAAATTGCCGGCTTGCGTGAAGGCTGCTTCACGGATTTGGTGCGTCAATTCGTGCCCCATGAATCGGTTGAGGAGCAATGGGACATAGCCGGTTTGCAGCGTGCCATGGCGCAAGAGTGGCAAATTGAATTGCCTCTGGCGCAAGAGGTTGAAAAAGCTGACGCCATCACAGACGAAGATATTTTGGATCAAGTGATTGCTGCCGCGCATGCCGCTTTTCAGGCCAAGTTGGACCGTGTAGGCTTGGATCAGTTCACACCATTCATGCGCGTTGTGTTGTTGCAAAACATCGACAGCCATTGGCGTGAACACTTGGCGGCATTGGACTATCTGAGGCAAGGCATTCATTTGCGTGGCTATGCCCAAAAGCAGCCCAAGCAAGAATACAAGCGGGAAGCCTTTGAGTTGTTTGGCCAACTACTGGATGCGGTGAAGAACGAAGTCACCCGTGTGTTGATGACGGTCAAGATTGAATCCACCGAACAAATTGAGCAAGCAGCCAATGCCTTGGAAGAACGTGCGGAGAGTTTGCACAACGTCACTTACAGCGCGCCCAACGAATCGGGGGCGGCAGAGCTCACCCCTGATCTGACAACATTTGCTGAGCAAGTGCCTGCTGTCGGACGCAACGAACCCTGCCCATGTGGAAGCGGTAAAAAATACAAGCACTGCCACGGACGATTGGCCTAAGGGGGTTGTATGGCTGTTCATTTATTTCCTCCGCAGGCGGACCAGCTTCACCCCATTGCGGGTGTTCGTATCGGTGTGACTCAGGCTGGTATTCGCAAAGCCGATCGCAAAGATTTGACCGTGGTCTTGATTGACGAAGGTGCTTCGGTCGGTGGCGTTTTTACCCAGAACCGTTTCTGCGCAGCGCCAGTGCAAGTCTGTCGAGAACATTTGGCTGCAGGACATGGCATACGTGCCATGCTCATCAACACGGGCAATGCCAACGCTGGCACGGGTCAGCCTGGGCTGATGCGTGCGCGTGCGACGTGCGTGGCCTTGGCCAAAGCGCTTGACGTGGCACAAGAGCAGGTGTTGCCCTTCTCGACCGGTGTGATCATGGAGCCGCTGCCGCACGACCGCATCATGGCGGGCTTGCCAGCAGCCATTGAAGCTGCGGGTCACGCCACCAGTGCACAGCAGTGGGTAGACGCTGCCGAGGGCATCATGACCACGGACACCGTGCCCAAAGCAGCCAGCACCCAGTTGCAAGTTGCAGGCGTGACCGTCAGCATCACCGGCATCAGTAAGGGCGCTGGCATGATTCGTCCCAATATGGCCACCATGTTGGGCTTTTTGGCGACGGACGCATGTGTTGCTCCCGAGTTGATGCAAGAACTGTCTCTGGCCTTGGCGGAAGGTTCGTTCAACCGCGTGACGGTAGACGGCGACACCTCGACCAATGATTCGTTTGTGGTGATTGCAACCCACAAGGCGGCCCATGCACCAATCACCAGTCTAAAAAGCCCTGAAGGCCAGACCTTGTTGCAGGCCATGTTGCAGGTGGCGCGCCAGTTGGCACAAGCCATCGTGCGCGATGGCGAAGGCGCGACCAAGTTCATCACCATTCAAGTCGAAGGCGGCCGCGACAGCGCCGAATGCCGACAGGTGGCTTATGCGATTGCACACTCACCCTTGGTCAAAACGGCGTTCTATGCCAGCGACCCGAATTTGGGTCGTATCTTGGCGGCGGTCGGATATGCCGGCATTGCCGATCTCGACCAGACAGGCATTGACTTGTATTTGGACGACGTGCATGTGGCCATCCAGGGGGGGCGTCACCCAAGCTACCGAGAAGAAGACGGTCAACGGGTGATGAAGCAAACCGAAATCACCGTCCGTGTGGTGATGGGACGTGGCAACGCCTCCGACACCGTGTGGACGTGTGACCTGAGCCACGAGTACGTGACCATCAATGCCGATTACAGAAGCTGAAATGAACGATTTGTCGAACCACCCACTTGAACGTTTGGTGCAACGCGCCGAAGCCCTGATGGCGCGCATCGAGTCCGTGCTACCTCAACCCTTGTCAGCACCAGATTGGTCGGCCAGCGTGGCGTATCGCTACCGCAAGCGCAGCAGTGGCCATGGCAATTTGGAGCCGGTACGCCATGTGGCGACCTTGGGTCTGAAAGACTTGCAAGAGATTGATGGGCAGAAAGAAAAAATTCAACGCAACACCGAGCAATTCGTCAAAGGACTGCCTGCTAACAACGTGTTGTTGACAGGTGCGCGTGGTACGGGCAAGTCGTCGCTGATCAAAGCCTGCTTGAACGAGTACGCACCCCGTGGGTTACGACTGATTGAGGTAGACAAAGACGACTTGACGGACTTGCCTGACATCATTGATGTGGTGTCGACACGGCCCGAGAAGTTCATGATTTTTTGCGATGACCTGAGCTTTGAGGATGGCGAGCCTGGCTACAAAGCCCTCAAATCTATCTTGGACGGTTCGGTGGCAGCCGCTACGCCCAATGTGCTGATTTACGCCACCAGCAATCGTCGCCACTTGTTGCCCGAATACATGAAAGAGAACCTCACCTACACCCACACCGACGACGGTGAGGTGCACCCTGGAGAGGGGGTGGAAGAAAAAATTTCACTGTCCGAGCGCTTTGGTTTGTGGGTGAGCTTTTATCCCTTCAGCCAAGACGAATACTTGACCATCGTCGCCCAGTGGCTGTCGTCTTTTGATGTGCCCGCTGCACAGATTGAAAGTGCCAGACCGCAGGCTCTGGTGTGGGCCTTGGAGCGAGGTTCACGCAGTGGTCGTGTGGCCTACCAGTTTGCCCGTGACTACGCCGGCAAACATGCCTAAGCTTGACGCGACACCATGACCTCTGCGCATGTGCGTGTGGTCGATCCAGACCAGCCTCGTTCTGCAGAGCGAGGCTTGGTTCAAGTGGCGGTGGGCGTGTTGATTCGTGATGACCGTGCGTTTTTGATGACCACCCGACCCCACGGTAAGGCCTATGCGGGGTACTGGGAGTTTCCGGGTGGCAAGTTGGAAGCAGGTGAAACCGTGGCCGAGGCATTGCGCCGTGAACTGCAAGAGGAAATCGGCATTACCATCGTTGACTGTCAGCCCTGGCAGACCGAAGTGATTGACTACCCGCATGCCTTGGTGCAACTGAATTTTTGCAAAGTCACCCAGTGGACGGGAGAGCTCCAAATGCGGGAAGCCCAGAGCTTTGCGTGGCAGCAATTGCCTGTGGCGGTCGAGCCTGTGTTGCCGGGCACGGTGCCGGTGTTGCAGTGGTTCGCGCAGGAGCGTCAGTTTGTGGGTGCGACCCACAAGTTGTGATCGAGAGCGGGGATTCTTTCATTCACCTCGCGCTTACTGGAGCGGGGTGTTTTCGAAGTCTGCATCGTCTTGCGGCGTTTGATCGGGTAATCGGTGCTCTTCGTTGGCCCAGGCGCCCAAGTCTAAGTTGCGGCAGCGTTCCCCACAAAACGGACGGTAAATGTTGGCCGACTCAAAACGGCTGGGCCCACCACATTGGGGGCATTGGACGATTCGCACCTGGCTGTGCATGGATCAAACGCACAGTGCCATTTCAAACGGCACATCGTCGGTGTTGGCTTGCAAGCGGCCGTTACCATCTTGACGCATCATGCGCACCCAAATCATCAATCGGTTGCCACTGATCTCAGGAATCAAACCCAGTGCGGGATCAATGGCCACGCGCATGAGTTGAAATTTTCCTTGTGCCAGTGACTGTTGAAATTGTCCGCCCATGGCCATCATTTTTTGTGTGCTGCCAGTGTCGCGCATCAAAGTAAGCAACAGCTTGACCGATGCATTCATGGGTTGAAACCCCTCTGCCCAACGCACAATGTCTGTGCGTCGCAGGTCAGCGCTTTGCTGTTGCCAAGCGTGGTAGGCGGGTAGGTCAAAGCAGCAAGTGCCTCCAGGAATTGCTACACGATTGCGCAAGGCCGCCAACCATTCGTTGTCGGTGACGCTCTGTCCAATCTTTCCTACGGCGCTGTTCATCGCATCAAAGCAACGGTCAAGTTGTTGGAGCAATTGATCAAGGGCTTCTTCCGAGACAGACGGATTGCCGCGCAAGCCATTGAACATTTGCTTGTGACGCTCCAAATCTTTGAGGATGTCTGACTTGATGTCGGTGCGCCCGCCGGCTTCTACCAATTCAAAAAGTGTCACGAGTGCAAAGTGGTTGTCCACTGGACGGTCACGCGTGGTCAGTTCGTCAAAACGCTGAAACAAATGTTCCAAACGCAAATAGGTGCGTACGCGTTCGTTGAAGGGATGTTCGTACAGAATCACGCAGTAAAACGAATAGAGGGGGACCGTTTAAGACAGCCGCCATCATACCCGCTGAAAGATGAGTTTTAAGGCAACAAGTGGGCGTTAAATAGGCACATCTGCAAGCTTCGCACGGAGCTGGTCGAGGTCGAGCCCTTGGTTAAAGATGACCCAGTCTGCGGCTGCCAAACGTTGCTCCCGAGTGGCTTGAACCTGGATGATCGACTGCACCGCATCGTCAGTCCAACCATTTCGATCGCGCACGCGTTGAATTTGTGTCTCGACTGAGCAATCGACGACCAAGATTCGGTCAACTCGGGCTCGCCATCGGCCTGACTCCACCAGCAGCGGTACATCAAACACCACCGTTTGATGGCCATGGCGTGCAGCATCTAGAGCTTGTCGTTGTGTTTCTTGGGCGACCAATGGGTGAACGATGGCTTCAAGTTCTTTTTTGGCGTTTGAATCTTTGAACACCAGGGCGCGCATCGCATCGCGGTTCAAAGCGCCATCGCTGCCTATAAATTGAGTGCCAAATTTTTGCGCAATCGCAGCGATGGCTGCCCCATTGGGGGCTGTGACTTGGCGTGCAATGGCGTCTGCATCGACCAAGGCCGCACCGCGCTGGACCAGCATCTGCGCCACGGTACTTTTACCGCTGCCGATACCGCCAGTCAGTCCAAGGCGCAAGGAGGGAGGAGAGGGGTTGGTGGTTCGCATATGAGGTATTAAGTTTAAGCAACTCACCAAGCAAAGCTGCGCATGACTGGGTCGGTACCCAGGAATGCAATGAGACAACCAGCGGCGGCGAGAAAGGGACCGAATGGCAAATACCCTTCGCCATGAAGTTTCCCCTTTTGTCGCAGTACCAAGCCGACCATCGCTCCAGCCGTACTTGCCAACAGGACCAAGGGAATCAAAGCAAGCGGACCCAGCCAAGCGCCCAGAGCCGCCAACAACTTGAAGTCGCCAGCGCCCATGCCTTCTTTGTGCGTGACACGCTCAAATACATAGGCCACAGACCAAAGGGAAACATACCCCGTCACGCCACCAAACACGGCTTGCTCCAAAGGAAGCTCAACCCATTGCGATGCGCTGGCGCTCAAGCCAGCCCATAACAATGTTTGGGTCAACGCGTCGGGCAGTAAAGTGGTTTGCCAGTCAATCACAGACACGGCCAGCAAACTGGTTGCAAACAAAGCCCAACAAATGGCATGGGTGCCCATACCCCAACGCCAAGCGCAGGCCAGCCAAAGTAAGCCGGTGACACACTCTGTGGCGGGGTAATGCCAACCGATGGGATGGGTACAAAATGCACAACGCCCCCGCAACCAGAGATAACTCAGAATCGGTATGTTGTGCCAAGCACGCAAGGGTGCTTGGCAATGAGGGCAATGCGATGCGGGATGAGTTAAGTCAAAGGTCGAAGAGCGCACAACTTCTGGCTCGGCCAACACCATCCGCGGCAGACGATGGATGAGCACGTTGACAAAGCTGCCGACCATCACGCCAAGACAGAAGACCACGAGACCTGGGTACAAGCTGAGATCATTCATATCACTTGTCCCAATTGGAAAATCGGTAAATAAAGTGCAATCACTGTGCCTCCAATCAACACACCTAAGGACAGCATGACCAAGGGCTCAACCAGCGTGGTCAAGCGTGCAACAGCGGCGGCCACTTCATTTTCATAATGCGCAGCAGATTTCTCAAGCATGCTCTCGAGCATGCCAGATTCCTCTCCGATCGCACACATCTGGACCAGCATGTGGGAAAACACGGTTTTATGCTGCGCGAGCGCAAGGGCCAAGGATTGACCTCGAATCAGTTGGCTTTTGACTGAAAGTGTGGCTGCTTGGTAATGCAAATTTCCTGTCACGTCTTGTGTGGCGTCTAGCGCCTCGGTCAAGGGAATGCCGGCGGCAAACAGTGTTGCCAAAGTTCGGGTCCAACGCGCCAAGCAAGCATGTCGAATGAGGCGTCCGATGACGGGCGTTCGCAACAACATTGCCTGAGTGAGCCACTGAAGCCGATGATGACGCTTCCACCCCATATGGACCACGTAAAACAGCACCACCATCCCTGCTGAAAACTGCCATCCCATGTGTTGCCATGCACGACTTAAAGCAATCACTTGAAGCGTGAGTGTAGGCAATTCAGCGTTGAATGAGGCAAAGATGTTTTCAAAAGCAGGCACAACAAAAGTTAAGAGAAAAATCATCACCAACAAGGCTATCACGAGCACTGCTGTGGGATAGACCAAGGCGGATCGAAGCGTGCGACGCAAGTCCTCTGACCTTTCCCGGTGGTTTGCCAGCCGCAGCAGCATGGTGTCGAGCATGCCTGC